>CAZKJA010000052.1:0-14610 GCA_964552925.1 uncultured Treponemataceae bacterium | reverse complement strand
AAGCGTGCCATGTGCGCGTCGATGAGCTTCATCATTCCCGCATAGTCTTCGACGCTCGGGATGTCGGCGCACTGCGTGCGGATAGTGGCGGGCGGGCGGAACAGGCAGCCGGCTTCGGCGGCCCTTATCATCGACAGGTCATTGAAGGAATCGCCCGCCGCGAATACGTGCAGGTTGAGCGTCTTGAAGGCTTCGACGGATTTCCGCTTGCCTTCCTGCTGGCGCATCCGGAAATCGCTTATCGCGCCGGAGCCGTCGATGACAAGGCTGTTGCAGAACAGGGTCGGGTAGCCGAGCTTGGCCATCAGCGGCTTCGCGAATTGGGAGAAGGTATCCGACAGGATGACCACCTGGGTTTTTTCCTTGAGGCTCGACAGGAATTCCACGGCGCCGTCGAGGGGCGACATCGAGCCTATGACCTTCTGGATATCCGTTAGCTTGAGTCCGTGCCCGGCCAGGATGCCCAAGCGGTACTTCATCAGCTTGTCGTAGTCGGGTTCGTCGCGGGTTGTACGCCGGAGTTCGGGGATTCGCGTTACGTCGGCAAAGGTAATCCAGATTTCGGGTACGAGCACTCCCTCTAGGTCAAGGCAAACCAGATGCATCAGTGTGTCCTCCGGGACGACCATAGCATGAAGCCGGCGTTTCGAGCCACCGGTCGCCTTGTTGCGACCCGGTCGCAATCGAGCTTGCCTAGTCAAACAAACATCTCTACACTCATGGGCAAAACCTTGATCAGGATGGAAACGATATGGCATTGGTGGAAAAGCGGTTCAGGTATTTGTACGCGGTATGTTTCGCGGTTTTTATTCTCTTCGGTACGTCGATGACAATAATCGGAGCGACGCTCCCGAAGATACTCGCCGATTTTGGTTGGAGTTATTCGACCGCGGGCGCCGTCATCGCCGCGGGTGCGATCGGTTATTTCCTCGCTACTTACGCTGCCGGGTTTCTGGTTTCGGCCATCGGGCCGCGTTTGACGTTGATCCTCGGTTTGACGCTGCTGGTGGCCGGGCTCATGTTTTTCGCTTCGCTCCCGTCGGCGATGATAAACCTGCTCTTGTACCTGGCAATCGGAATCGGGCAGGGTTGCATCGAACTTACGGTCAACTGGGCCACGTTGCGCATGGAAAAAACGGGAACCGGAAGGGCGTTGAACCTGATGCACGGGGCGTTTGCTGTCGGCGCTTTTACCGGCCCCTTCGTCATCGGGATCCTCATCGGCGTGAATCTGTCATGGACGCTGGTCTACCGGGGCATGGCGATACTGTTCCTCGGGGTGCTGGCATTGATCATGGCAATGCCCTTCGATACGCTCGGGCGGGATACGGGCCACAAGGCCGCGGGCAGTCGCCGCGCCTTGTACGCGCATCCGGCGTATTGGCTCGGATTCATCGCCATGTTTTTTTACGTGGGCGTGGAGCTGGGCGTTTCCAACTGGATAGCCGAGTTTTTCGTCTCCTCGTTCGGGGCGAGCCCGGCGGCCGGCTCATTCATGGTGTCGCTGTTCTGGGGCGGGCTGTTGCTGGGGAGATTTGGAGTCCCGCTTGTGTACCGCGGCGAACGGCGGGACGTGGTGCTCCTCTCCATGTCCGTGCTCATGTCCGCATCGATACTGGTGCTTTCCTCCATCAGCTTCCTGGGAGCCGGCGCTGCGGCGCGAACGGTCGCGATGGTATTCTCGGCGCTCGCGGGGCTCGGGTGCTCCATAGTGTACCCGATGGTAGTGACCATAGTCGGCTCTATATTCACCCACGCGCAGAGCGAGGCAGTCGCCTTTTCCTCCACGGGCGGGGGGATAGGCGCATTCGTATTCCCCTTCATCATGTCGAATATCGCGGCGGCATGGGGAATGCGCGCGGGCTTCGCGACCTACGCCGTCTTTTCGGTGGCGGTGGTCATCCTGAATTTTGTGCTGGTCGGCATATCGAAGCGGAGCAACCAGGCCGAGACATAGGAGCCCGTCATCATTTCAAAGTGATGAACTGGATCGCGGCAGGAGTTCCGTGCGATCGTTTCGGTCGAGTACGGAAACGGCGTTAAAGCCAACCGTTCCGGACTATTTTCGGACCCGAGGCTGACGACCAGAAAACCTTGAACTGCTGGGGTCCTCCAGGAGGGCGTTCTCCCGGTCGCTTCGTCCAGCAGAACATGCAGGGCACGTGGATCACGCCGGTCAGGGTGAGGTGAGTCTCCGGATGCTTTCCCGGTATTCCCCGGAGCAGAGCGACTGGATCTGACTTTACCCGACCAGTGCCGAGGACGCGGCCATGTAGGAGCGCTTGGCGCGGTGCCCGAGGATCTCCCGGTTCAGGTAGTCGAAGTCTCCGCCCAGGGTGGCGAGGTATTCGATCGAGTTCAGGCTTATCTCCACGAGGGCGTCCCCGAGCAGATGCGCGGGGTCGGCGGGCGTCCACCTTGGCGCCTTTCCCCGCTACCGCGCTGTATAGGCGCCCACGATCGCAATCGAGTACCAGCGCCAGTTCCGGGCGTCCGTCCTTGTAGAGCGCGAGGCTAACGGCGTAACCCCTGCCTGTGTCGGCGAAGTTGGTCGTGCCGTCTATCGGGTCGAGAATCCAGACCATGCCGGCCGGCATGTCGTCATCCGTCCAGCCCTCGCCATTGGCCTGCTCCTCGGTGATGAAACGGGAAGCGGGGAAAGCCGCGGACAGGCCGCGCTTCCTCGCAAGCAGGAGCGTGTCCTTGTAGTCGCATGAACCATCCGAATACCGGGTGTGTATATGGAGGTCTCCGCAGTTCACGATTTTTTCTAGATCAAAGCTTCGGGACTCATGGTATATTCTTTGTCGCACAAGCCCATCGTGTAGTCAAGGTTTGGGGATGCGTCCGTTTGGATAAAAATCTTGACGATCAAGTGCCAAGCGGATACTCTTTCCCGGGATTCCGAGGCATCCGATCCATGGAGTCGGATAAGCATCGGGATACGCGCGTTAAAATCAATTGGAGGAGACTATTATGAAGAAGACCTTTTCATTGGCGATCATCCTTGCATTCATGGCGGCGACCTTCGTGGCGGCCGCGCCGTACAAGGCCACGCTCAAGCTGGCAAGTTCGACCCCGATGACGCATACGTACAACCTGGGCGCCGAATATTTTGCCAAGCTCGTAGCCGACAGGACGGGCGGCAGGATCACGATGAAGATCTATCCCGACGGCCAGCTGGGCAAGGGCGAGCGCGAGCTCCTCGAGGCTCTCCAGCAGGGGACCATCGACCTGTACGTCGGCTCCACCGGCCCGCTGGGCGGCTTCAGCCAGTCGATGCAGATACTCGACATCCCGTTCCTGTTCAGTAGCTACGAGCATGCCGACAAGGTCCTCGACGGCAAGATCGGCGAGAGCCTGATGGCCGACCTCGGCAAATCGGGGATGCAGGGCTTGGCGTTCTGGGAGAACGGCTTCCGCAACCTAACCAATTCCAAGCGCCCGGTCAAGACGCCCGAAGACGCCAAGGGGCTGAAGATCCGCACGATGGAAAACGCCGTGCATATCACCGCCTGGAAAGCCGCCGGAGTCAGCCCGTCGCCGATGGCGTGGGGAGAGGTTTTCGGCGCGCTCCAGCAGGGCGTGATGGACGGCCAGGAAAATCCTGTCGTCGTGCTCCTCACGACCAAGGTCTACGAAGTCCAGAAGTACATGTCGCTGACCCAGCACGTCTATTCGCCAGCGATGGCGATCATGAGCTCCCGCAGCTGGGCCAAGATTCCCAAGGCCGACCAGGCGATCATCCTCAAGGCTGCCAAGGAAGCGGCCGTGTACCAGAGGAAACTCGGGCGCGACAACGAGGCAAAGATGGTCGACGAACTCGTGCAGAAGGGCATGACGGTCACCAAGGATGTCGACAAGGCCGCGTTCCAGGCAGCCATGCAGCCGGCCTTCGCCGAGTTCGCAAAACAGTTCGGCAAGGAAAAGATCGACGCGATCCTGAACACGAAGTAATTCCTGTCATATCCGTCGGCCGGGCTTGGCGCCCGGCCGACTGCATGTTTACGCTCGCGGCGGTCGTCGCGCGCATTCCAACCGGCCTGGAGGAATTTTGGACTCATTCAAGAAGCTGAACGGAATTCTTGACAAGATAGCCGGAGCCGGCCTCGTCCTGTTCATGGCGATAATCGCCGTTACTATACCGTACGCGGTGTTTTCCAGGTATGTCTTGAAGAACATCCCTGTATGGACCGATGAGCTGAGCCTCTTCTCGCTCGCCTGGGCGACGATGCTGGGAGCGGCTGTCGGGCTCAAGCGCGGGTATCAGATCGGTATCCGATCGCTTATAGAAAAATCACCTCCAAGGGTCGGTGCCGCGATCCAGCTCGTGGCGTACGCCTTCACGATCGTGTTCCTGTCGATCATGACATATTTCGGCGGCATGCAGACTCTGACCAACGCGAGACAAGCATCGGCCGCCATGCACATCCCGATGGCGGTCCCATACCTGGCTTTGCCCGTCGGCTTCGTGTTGATGCTCCTTTTTACCCTCGAGGAAGCCCTGGTCTTCTTCAAGGGGCGCTCGCAGGGAAAGGGAGCCTGAAATGTTCATTGTGTTCCTGTTGTCGTTTGTTGTCCTGCTCACCATAGGCGTGCCCGTCGCGATCGGGCTCGGCGGCGCGGCCTTCATATACATGATCCGCGACGGATTCTACACGCTCCTCGTGCAGTCGACGTATGCCGGCATCGCTTCGTTCCCATTGCTGGCCATCCCCTTGTTCATGCTGGCCGGCAACCTGATGAGCGAGTCGGGAATCACCGAGGAACTTTCCAGGTTCGCGCGTCTGTTGCTGGGCCATATCCGCGGGGGGCTCGGTCTGGCGACGATATTCGCCGCGGGCATATTCGCCGCCATCACCGGTTCTGCCGTCGCCACGGTCGTAGCGGTGGGCGGGGTTCTCATCCCCGCGATGCTCAAGGCAGGCTACGACGACGATGTGTCGGCTTCCGTAGCGGCGACCGCGTCGTGCCTGGGGCCGATCATACCGCCGAGCATCCCGTTCATCATCTACGGCGTCATCGCCAACGTTTCCATATCGGCGTTGTTCCTCGCGGGGATCATCCCCGGCATCCTGCTCGCGCTGGCGCTGATGGTGTATATGTATTTCGTCGCCCGCAAGCGCGGCTACCCGATCGAACCCCGCGCGCGCGTCGGCCAGGTAGTCGTCGGCGCCTGGAAGGCCCTGCCCGCGATCATGATGCCGGTCATCATCCTGGGAGGAATCCTCGGCGGTATTTTCACGCCGACCGAATCGGCGGGAATCGCGGTCGTGTACGCGCTCCTGGTCGATGTGTTTATCTACAAGAAGCTGAAGCTTGCGTCACTCCGGGATCTCCTCTTCAAATCCGGCCTGGAATCAGCGATGGTGATGATACTCCTCGGGCTTTCCGAACCTTTCGCGTGGGTCGTCGCGGTCGAGCAGATTCCGCAGATGCTGCTCGATCTCCTGAATCAGGCCCACCTGGCGCCGATAGTCGTCATGCTCATCATCAACGCCGGCTTGCTGCTGATAGGCATACCGCTCGAGACCGCGCCAGCCCTCACGATAGTCGTTCCCGTGCTCGCGCCAATGGCCCTGAAGCTGGGGATAGACCCGGTGCAGTTCGGCGTCATCGTGTGCTTCAACCTGGTGCTGGGGCTGATAACCCCGCCCGTCGGCGGCGTGCTGTTCTCGGTGTGCAGCATTACCGGCATAAGCCTCGAACGCCTGGGCAAGGCAATCTGGGCGCCGTTTGGTATCTCGCTTATAGTGTTGCTGCTGATAACGGTGTTCCCGCCGCTGACCACCTTCCTGCCATCGCTGTTCATCCGCTGACAGCGGGTCGTACGCGTCTCAGCGAGGCATCACCAGGCATGATTCGACGAGCTGGCCGAGGGCGAGGAGCGCTTCGTCGCTTCCGAAATTGCCGGCAAGCTGCAGGCCGACTGGCATGCCCTGCACGTACGCGCAGCTGGGAAGCGCCAAGGTCGGCATACCGGCGTGAGTCCATGGCAGGTTCATCACTGGGCTGCCGGTTGAATCCAAGCCGACGGCCGCGGGGCCGGGGGCGGCGGGGCTGATCCAGTAATCGGCTCCGGCTTCCTCAAGCATCCGTTCCAATATGACCCTGAGCGAGTCGCGGCCGGCCTTGTCCAGCTCCAGCTGGTTGTCGTCTACGGCCTGCCCCTTGGCGATAAACTCGCGCGTGACCTGGGCGTACAGCGGGCCGTACTCCTTGAACCAGGCTTTGTGAACCCTCGCTTTTTCCGCTGCGGCGATCCTGCGGTGCCGTTCGTTTATCTCCACGATATCCTCGAAGGCCCGGATGCGGACTATCGAGAAACCGCTGCCGCTCAGCCTGGATACTGTGGTCTCGAAGGCCTCGAGCGCGGCCGACTCCGCCTGAGCGAGGAACGGGCCGTCCGGGATCGCGAGTATTGGCCTGCGGCGCGCGAAGTGCGCGACCGCCGACGAGTAGCTCGCGGCGTCCCATCCCGCCGTGATCAACGATGCGGCGAGCGCGATGCCCGCGGCGTCCGGGGCGAGCAGCCCGACATGGTCCACCGAGGGACTGAACGGCACGACGCCTTCCCGGCTGGTACGTTCGTAGCTGGGTTTCCAGCCCGCGATGCCGCAATACACGGCTGGCCGCGATATCGAGCCTATAGTCTGCGTGCCAAGAGCCAAAGAACAGAAGCCCGCGGCGACCGCGGCCGCGGAACCGGAACTGGAACCTCCTGGCGTCCGGGACGCGTCCCAGGGGTTGGTCGTCGGGCCGGGGGCGAAGTACGCGAATTCGGTCGTCACGGTCTTGCCGAGGATCAGGGCTCCGGCGCGCTTAAGCGCTGACATGACCGGCCCTTCGGCCATCTCGAACAGCCTCGGCGGCAGATTTGACCCGGCTTTGGTCTCGAAACCGTCCGCGGCAAAGATGTCCTTGACGCCGACGAGCACCCCGAACAGAGGGGGCCGCTTGGCGGGGTCGGGGAAGCGCGCGTCGAGAGCCGCGGCCTCCGCCATGAGCCGCGTTCGACGGCCCGGTTCCGGCAGGAGCGCCTTTACGACGCCTTCGAACTCGTCGAGCCTTGCGAGCGTGCTTTCCACATACGTGCCCAGGGCGAGCTTGCCCGAGCGCAGATTTTCCGCCAAAGGCGCCAGGGGTACCGGCGCGACCGAGGTCGGTCTGATAACTGGGTTCATGTGCTGTTCTCCGTTCTCGTTTTGGCATTAAATTCGTTTCACGGGGATACTACTACTTTTGGCGGAATCCATGGAGCATGTTTGACCGCCTCCCGTTTAATATCAAAAAAAAGACCCGGATCATATTCTCCGGATCTTGACGCTGAATACTAATCCATCTGTCGCCAAAGTAAAGACCTTTTCCCGGCATTCGTCAAGAATTAATGCTTATGTCGTAATTATCCTCCACGCTTGTGGCGTTGCCGGTTTCGTGAGACAATCGGCCTACGATGCAGTCTTTTCCCATAGATACCGATGTCGGACCCCAGGTAGTCCAGGAACTGATTTACAGGCTAAAGGTACGCGACGTCATGATGGTCGACGTAGTCACGGCCGCCCCTTCCGCGAGCCTGCGCGAGGTGAAGTTGATGATGCGCGACCATCAGATAACGGGCGTACCGATACTCGACGGCAGCCGCCTGGTAGGCATCGTGTCGATCGGCGACATCATCGAGGCGCTCGACGGCGGCTGGATCGACGGGCCGGCCAGCCTCCATATGAGCACCTCGCCCATTGTGCTCGAGGACGATATGCCGCTGTCGTTCGCGATCACCTGGTTCAACAAGTACGGCTACAGGCGCTTTCCCGTGCTCGACAGGGATTCGTCCCTGGCCGGGATCGTGACCGCCGCGGACATCCTGCGCGCCTTGCTCGTCGAGATGAACCGGGAAGTGGAGCGGCTCGAGTCCGATATCGCCGCGCCGCACGCATCCGGGGCGTCATCCCACCCTGCCACGGATATGGCTGAACCCACGGTACGGCTGAGCTTTGCCTCGAGGAAGTTCGACTTCGAGAACGCGGGCAAGGCCTCGGCGGAGCTGAAGAAGGCGCTCAAGGCGCTCGGAGTCGAACCCGCGGCGATACGTCGCGCGGCCATTGCGAGTTACGAACTCGAGATGAACCAGGTGATTCATTCAAACGGAGGAGTGATGGAGTTCTCCGTGGCGGGGGGCGAGATAAGGATCGTCGCCAAGGATGTAGGACCCGGCATCGCGGACGTGGATGCGGCGATGACCGAGGGGTGGTCGACCGCCAACCAGTGGATACGATCGCTTGGTTTCGGCGCCGGCCTGGGCCTGCCGAACGCGAAACGCTCGTCCGACGAGTTCAGCATAGAATCGAAAATGGGTGCCGGGACGACGATCCAGGCGCTAGTACGGTATGAGGAGCCAGCATGAAAACAGGGGAACTTGCAACCAGCCTCGGCCTCGAGGCCGTATGCGTGCCGCAATCCGACGCGCGGATCGTCGACGGGTACACGTCGGACCTGCTTTCCGATGTGATGGCCAACGCTGGAGAGGACTCGGCGCTGGTGACGATACAAGCCCACCGCAATACAATCGCGGTGGCTTCGCTCGCGGGAATCCGCGCCATCGTCGTCTGCAACGGCAGGGATGTCCCGCTGGACATGAAGGAAGCAGCCGTGGGCGAGGGCATCGCGATCTTCCGCACCGGAATGACGCAGTTCGAGATGTCGGGCCTCCTATACGCAAAGCTCCGTGCCTGAGGACCGGTCTTCCCCATGCGCGTCGTATGCGACTTCCACAACCATTCCTGCCTCTCGCCATGCGGCAGCCTGGAACAGTCGCCCGCCGTCCTCGCCCGCATCGCCGCGGAACGGGGACTCGGGCTCGTCGCCCTGACCGACCACAACAGCGCGCTCAACACCCCGGCGTTCGCCGAGTGCGCCGGGCGCGAGGGAGTCGACGCGCTGTTCGGAATTGAAGCGTCGAGCGCCGAGGAAGTCCATGTCCTGTGCCTGTTCGCGACGCCACAGGATGCGCTTGACTTCGGGGAATTCCTGGCGGACAGTCTCCCGCGCATGCGATACGACCCGCGACGGCTCGGGGACCAGGTAGTGGTGGACGCCGACGAGCACGTCCTTGAAATGCCCGAGACGTACTTCGGCGCCGCGCTCGAACTCGGTTACGACGATTTGTGCGCCGAGGCGCATTCGAGGGGGGCCCTCGTGATTCCCGCCCATATCGACCGGCCGATGTTCGGCGTTATCAACCAGTTGGGATTCCTGCCCGACGGTCCATACGCCGCGGTCGAGGCTGTCAGGCCACTGGAGCCCGGAGCCGGCCGTAGATACACCGTGGTCACGGGATCGGATGCGCACTACCCCGAGCATATTGCGCGGAGGCCGTTCGCGCTGGATCTCCCCGACGGTTGGCGGCATGGAGGTACTGTTAATCTCGACGCCATACGAGAGGCGCTCGCCGCCGGCCGGGTCCGGCTCCCGTTCATCACATGAACAAGAAGTCAGTAATCGCCGCGGTCGCGGTGGCGGTCGGCGCGCTTGCCGTGATCGGCGGCATAGCCTCCTACGCCACGCGGCTTCGGCTGGAATTCGGCCGGGATCCACCCATGCCTCCCGGAGGGCCTGTCGAACTGGTACGCGATGACAAGCCTGAAACCGTGCTTGACCACCTTCGGGTATACGTCGAAGGCGTGAGGGGCGTATATCACTCGCTGTATGTGCCGGAACCAGACCGCCGCATGTTTTCCGTCATGCCGACCGATCGGCCCGGCGGGCTGGGCGCGGCTCTCAGGGCCCGGCCTTTTACCGGCTCGAGCGTCTGGCTGGCTTTCATTCTCCAGAATTCCACGGGGGAAGAATCCTGGGCGCTGGTAGCGGATGGAGCGGGATTCGAGCCTTCATTCCTGGTCACGGTGAACGAGGATGGAACCCAGACCTGGTTCGCTGGGGATGCCTTGCGGCGCCTACGGCATGAGAATGGATCAGCGGACATAGTCACCTATTGGTTGCGGATTCCTGCCAGCGAAAAGCTTACAGTCTACCTGAGGCTCGAAGGCGACGCCCGGTTCGGGCCCAACCTGTCAATATGGCCGAGGAGCGCGTTGCTGAAACATGGGGAAACCATCGCGCGCGGTTCGGGGTCGGTAGCGGGTGCCGCGCTTATTGCCTGCCTCGCTTATGCCGTCGCCATTTCCAGGAGAACGCGCGTCCGAAAGGGGGCCGCCGGTTACCCTGCTTGGTCGGATGCGCCCAGATTCCTGTACGCCGTAACCGTGGCCGCTGCGGTCGTAATAGGGTCAAAAGGCGGCGGCTTGTCAGCCTTGCTCGCGGGAGTCGGATTGGGCCGTTTTATACTCGCCTTGTCGCTCGGAGCGACGGCGATGATTGCCGAAGGCATTGTTGCGTTTTTCAAGAATGCCGGACCGCTCCGGTATTCGGGCGCCGCGGCGAGGCTCGTGTACGCGTCGGGAATAATCATACCGGCCCTGTCGACCGCGTCGCCGTACTCATCGTATGCGTTGCCCGTCGGCTTGACCCTCCATGTCATCTTCATGGCATTGGTCGAAGCCATGCGTCTCATCAGGGCATCTAAGGCGAACGACATCGAGATAGAACGATTGTCCGACCGGATCTCCGCCGAAACCCGCGGAGGGCACGATCTGATGACGGCGACAGCCGCCGCGTTGCGCGGTCCGCTCCATGGCGTCATGTCGATCCTGGAGGATTTGGACGCCGTGGTGGATGATCTTCCATCATTCCCGAAACAAGCCGCGGACGACCTTGCCCTGGCGCGTGCGGAGGCGGCGCGGCTCGAGGCGCTCGTCGCGAATATCCTCGACTATTCAGGCATGAGACCGCCCCAGGTCACGATCGAAGACCTCGACGTCGCGTCGATAGCGCGTTCCGCGGCAGGTTTGTTCCGCGTCGCCATCGCGGGCCGGGGAATCAATATCGAGGTCGATGTCCCGATTCTGGAGATCCGCAGCGATATCGGCATCCTGCACCGTCTGGTTTTTATCGCCTTGGGAAGGGCTTCGAGGACAGGCGGAGTCCGTACCATACGCGTGAGCGCCACCTCTGATGATGATGAGCTTGTCCTGTCGATCAAGGATGACGGAACGGAGCCCTTCCCCGTTTCCGGTGTCGCCGATGCCTCGCCCGACCTCGATCTCATCGTCATGTCCCGGCTCGCCGGGCTCATTGGCGGCAGCTCGGAATACAAGGGAATCAGTTCGATGAATGTCCATTCACTTGTCCTGCCCCGCCGCCTTGAGTCAGCAAGTACGAATTCCCCGGATCATGCCGGGACCGATGCCCGGTTCGTCTCCATCGACGATTTTACCGGCTTCGAAGACAAGCTTCTCGACAAGCTCGGTTCAAGCGCCGGTATGGTGCTGATAGCGGGAAACGAACCGGTAAGCCTTCTCGCCATGAAGCGCAGGTTGGAGGCTTCGTCCTGGAGCGTGTCGGTCACCGTATCCGCGCGGGAGGCATTGTCGCGCGTCAGGGGCGAGGAGCGTTGCGATATAGTGATAATAGAATCAAAGATGCCGGAGATGAGCGGTTTCGATTTTTGCGAGTCGGTGCGGGCAAACAAGGAAACCGAAGACATCCCGATAATCGTGCTTGTCGAGGCTGGCCGACCGGATGAAATCGAACGCGCTTTCAAATCAGGCGCCAGCGATTATATGGTGCGCCCAAGCTCGGGAATAGAGCTTGCGGCCCGCGTCAAGACGCATGTCAATCTGGCTACGAGCGTCCGGCGAGAGTTCGAGCAGGCGGCCAGGATGGCAGACCTTGATAAATACCGAACCTTGGCCATGCTCTCCGCGGGAGTCGCCCACGAGATCAACACCCCGAACAATGCCACGCTCCGGAACGTACCCATGCTCAAGGAAATATGGGCCGCGCTCGAAGTCGTCGTCGAGCGGATGAACCGGGAGGAAGGCGGTTTCAGCGTGAGGGGTTTCGGCTACACGGACTTGAAGCAGGAAGTCCCGGATATACTCAATGACCTGTACATGGGCGCGCAGGATATCAAGAAGATCGTCGAAGGACTCAAGGATTACGCGCGTGCTCCGAGCGATTCGGTACAGTTTGAACCCGTCGATATAAATGATCCGGTACGGTACGCTGTCCGGCTTCTCAAGCACTCTGTGGCACTGTCCACGGAGCATTTCGACCTCTCGCTCGATGTTTCCCTGCCAAAGGTGAACGCCGACCGGCTCAAGCTTACGCAAGTGGTTGTCAATGTGCTCGAAAATGCGTTGCAGGCATTGCCCGACAGGAGCAAGGGCGTGCGCCTGGAAACGTGCCTTGTGGAAGGCGAAGGGAGTGCAGAAGCGGTTGTCATCCGTGTCGTCGATGAGGGTTGCGGCATGGATGCTGAAACGTTGTCGCTGGTGTTCGATCCGTTTTTCACCACGAAACGCGACAAGGGCGGCAGCGGCCTTGGCTTGGCGGTCGCTTCCGGCATAATCCATGATCTAGGCGGGTCGATAGAATTAAAATCGGAGCCGGGGACGGGAACCGAGGCTATAATCACAATTCCCGCGGCTTGCAACATGGGGAGGAGCGTCGATGGACGACAATAGGGGAACGATCATCGTCGTGGACGACGATGTGGCGGTTCTCAAACGGCTGGAGCGCTTGTTGCGCTTCGAGGGCTATGGCGATGTGGCGTTGTGCGAGCGGGCGTCCGATGCCTGGCCCATACTAGCTTCCCGTAAAATCCTCGCGATGGTGCTCGACTTGCTGATGCCTGAAATGGACGGCTTCGAAATGCTCGATCGAATGCATGCCGAGAGGCCCGATGTCCCTGTCATTGTTGCCACCGCAGTAGACGACCTTGATGCAGTAGTACGGTGCATGAAGGCCGGCGCATTCGATTACGTTCCAAAATCGGCTGAATCGGCCAGGCTTATAGCGAGCCTTGAACACGCGCTTATGATAGGCAGGCTACTCGACGACAACAAGGCGCTACGGGAAAGCCTCCTGTCCAATGACGGGAAGGCGGCCGGCTTTTTCGAGTCGATAATTACTCGTGACCGGAAGATGGCCGACATCTTCCGGTATATCACGGCAATCGCCAGGAGCGACAAGCCGATCCTGATAACCGGGGAGTCAGGAACCGGTAAGGAATTGTTCGCCGCCGCTGTCCATGCCGCTTCCGGCCGTTCCGGGGAATTGGTCACGGTGAACATCGCCGGTCTCGACGACGCAATGTTCAGCGACACCTTGTTCGGGCATAAACGCGGCGCGTTCACCGGCGCCGACTCCGACCGACCCGGCTTGATAGAGCGCGCGGGTGGCGGCACCCTGTTTCTCGACGAGATAGGGGATCTGCCCCAGCAAAGCCAGGTGAAGATCCTCCGCTTGATAGAGCAAAGAAAATATTATCCACTGGGTGCCGACCTGACGCGCTCATCGGATGCCTTGATAGTCGCCGCCACCAACAAGAACCTCGAGGCGGCTTGTGCCGCATCGACTTTCAGGCAGGACCTGTACTACCGATTGGAGACCCACCGCATACGCTTGCCTCCGCTCAGGGAACGGCTCGGAGACCTGCCGGTCCTGGTCGATGCGTTTACCGCCAGGGCGGCGGACAAATTCCGCAAGGCCGTACCCGGCATTCCCCCCGAATTGTACGACCTCCTCGGGACGTATGATTTTCCGGGAAATGTACGGGAACTCGAGTCGATGGTCTTCGATGCCGTCGGGCGCGCGGATGGCAGGATGCTTTCCCTCGAATCCTTCAAGTCGAAGGTATTTCGGACGGCAGGAAAGGCAACGGTAGCTACAATTCCCGGCATAAGTCCATTTGCATCCCTTCCCTCGCTTCCGACTTTGGACGAGGCGGTGAACGGATTGATCAATGAAGCGTTGAGACGGGCTGGCGGCAACCAAGGTGTAGCTGCGGGGTTGCTGGGGCTCTCGAGGACCGCATTGAACAGGCGCCTCAAGAATCAGACAGCGGAGTGTGAATAATAGGGGTGTGTAAAAATGCACATCCATCTACTTGGGTACAAGCGATATAAAGTATTATTTGAAAATGACTTAATCGTATATATCACGAGCAATTCCAATGAGAAACGATAAAATCGCACAAGGCTGGGAAACCGCCTCGGATAAAATTTTCGAATATTTCTTTGTCTGACATGCAATTAAATTTTATTAGCGTAATTGCGGATATGGCATGACTCTTGCAATACAAGAGGTGATAGAAAGTCCCACAAATGTAACAATGTATATGTAAGCAAGTGTATTAAAAAAAGTTACAAGCAATAAAAAGGGACTGATGTAAAAACCAGATAAATGGGATTGGGGCGGGATGTCGGAAACGGCATCCCGCTTTTCTTTACTTTTCGTCGATATCGGGGCGTCTGCGGCGTCGAAACCCCCGATGCGACCCTCGACATACCTAAGTATGCCTTCGGGATCTCCTCGGGGGCTTCTCCTTGCATCCATCCCCGATATCGACGAAAAGACTTTGCAGTGGGGGATGAAGCGTTCGCAGCGGACGGCCTTCGGCGTCCGACCTGGGGCGTCTGCTTCGTCGAAGACCCCGAGTCGAGCCACGACGGCGAGCGCATGACCCACACGCAGTTTTGCTACTGCAAAACT
>CAZKJA010000051.1:0-14627 GCA_964552925.1 uncultured Treponemataceae bacterium | reverse complement strand
ACCAAGACCCGCGTCGTAAATATCCCAGCCCAACAGGACAACTACGTCACCCGCATCAACGACGAGGCATCAGCCATCACCGACGCCTACGATACGCTATGGATACCTAGCGGCGATGATCCTGCCATCATCGACCTTTCCACCGCAACGACCATAGACGTCAAGAGCACCAACGAAGTGATCTCCGCCGACGGATCCCAGCCGATAGAAATAGTCACCGACTCACCCTCTACCGAACTAGGCACATTGTACGCCAGCGTCGACGCGGGTTCCCTGGTAGGCATCGGCGCTACATCCGATATCGCGGGAGACCTTTCAGGCGAGGGAGACTACAATGTGTTTGCCGGAAGCCAGGGTATAGTCCTCCCCGATCCCGACAACGGCTATGACTACCGGACCAAGGGTACAGTGCAGGCATGGGTATACATCAACGCGGTCACCGATACTCCCGGCATCGTCCATGCGGGCATCAAACCTGATTTTTCCGATGAACTCTTCTCGCTCCAGTTCATGGGAACCAGTACCGCCCCGGTATTCGCGGTAGTCGCACAGTCGCCGTACAAATACGACCTCGTGAGCAGCTCGCAAAAGTTGTCTCTCAGGAAATGGAGCTACGTGGTCGCTACATGGGACGTGGGGGCAAAATCCCTCAAAATCTATGTCGACGGTGACATCAAGGGAAACGCCGCCACGAGCAGCGTCAAGATGAGCTCCATATTCGCCCCCTATGCCCCAGTGGTAATCGGCTCGCAGTTTTATGATGCAACAAAGGTTCTTCTGTCAGGTTACTACGGTTTCAACGGCAAGATAAACGGCGTCCTTATCGACCATGCCGTCTGGAGCGCCGCGGAGATCAAGGCGTTCTATATAGCCAACAAGGACAAGACGGCCAACTGGTAACGATCGCCGCATGAACGTCAAGCCGCTGGCCGCAAGCCGGCGGCTTTTTTTATCCAAGCGCCCGCCTGAATATTATGCGGTCCATGCGATATACGGCCCGCCTGAGGAGGCCGTATCCCAGCAAGCAAGCCGCGCTTCCCGCCATCAGGTGGCCAGCGCCGGCGGGCAGGGACGGCAACAAGGAGTACAGCAAAGCCCCTCCGATTCCATTGAGGAGGAAGTACAGTCCGGCGGTAGCGAGGGCCCTGCGGTACAGTTCGAAGTAATACTGGAACACCAGGATCGATAGCAGCGTGAATTGCGCGTACGCTGCCCCGAGCGACAGCCACAATTCCGGCTTGTCTACGCTTCCGAAGCCCATGCGCAATAGCAGGAAGGCGAGAGCCAGGGAACAAGCCAGCTGGAGGAGGCTCTGGTCGCGCAGTTCGTGCCTCAGGCTGGCGCCGAGCCTTTGCCTCGCCTTCTGTATCCTGCTCCAGCTCGAGTGGTTGAGCGAGAACAGGAAATGCCGCAGGTCGGTGTACAACTGCGTCTCGGTGACGATTATAAAATACACAAGGCCCGGTATTATCGAAAGCCCGGCGACATAGACTGCCATGTCGTACGGATCGTACACGCGCAGGGCCGTTCCCGGTACGGCCGTGCCCCGGGTGGACCAGAAATAAAACTTGTCGAGCCACTGCCCGGCGTAGAAAAAGAAACCCGAGAGTATCAAGGCGCTGTATTTCCTTGCGTACCTGGGGAAGGCCGACCATCCGTCGTCCGGGTTCGCCGGGGGATGGGCATTTATCGCCATGATGATGAATACCATGTCTATGACGAGTATGCCGAAGGCGTAGCCAAGCACAGCCCCCGCGGCTCCGTGGCTGGCGGAAAGATAGAGCGCGCCACCGATCGACAGTACCATGCCCCCGCCGAACACCACGCTTATCGAGCGGTAATCGCGCAGCAGCGAAATGAACAGCATTACTATCCACAGCACGTTGATCGCTCCGAACAGAGTAACAAGCGACACCCTGTACAATGCCGCGCTTGAAGCCGTCCCGTACGGCAGCAGGCACGCCGCGGGGGTACCCACGCCGACGGACAGGAGTAGTACGAAGAGCACGAAGCGAAGCATCCACGTCGTCGATTGTCCGTGTTTTCCTTCCCACGCCAGGTCCGATACAATCCGCGTGAAGTGGTGGTGCACTCCCGAGAACAGGCTGAGCGACGCGGCGTAGGAATACAGGACCGAAACCTGGAACACCCCGGCTTCCCCGAACCGGAACCGTATGAAGGCGGTCTGGATAACGAGCATCGACAGCAGCGATATCAGCCAGGGTCCGGCCACAATGAAAATGCCGGAGACGATCGCTCCCACAGTGCCCCCGAGACTGCCCTTGCCTATCACCTTGCGCAGGGTGAAGCCGATACCAGCCATCAGGCGCGTCCCGCCATCGAAGCGTAGAGGCCGCGGTAGCGATCCTTCATGTCCTGCTTGTTGTACAAGGTCAGGGTCTTTTTTTTATTGCGCTCGTTTATCGACTTCATTTCATCCGGGTGGTCGTGCACGTAGAATACCGCCTCCGCGAGCTTGCCCGGATCCTTGGACGGCGCGAGGAAGCGTTCGTCGTAATCGAGCATCTCGGGGGCGTTGCCGACCTTGGTGCATATCGAAGGCACTCCCGCGGCCCAGCCCTCGAGCACTACAAGGGGTTGGGCCTCGCGGACGCTCGTCAGCAGCATGACGTCGAGGAACGCGTAGTACTCGAGCACGTCCTGGCGGCCGGTGAATATGAATCGGTCCTGCAAGCGAAGATTCTCGACCAGGGCGACGCATTCCTCGTGGTAATCGGGATCCTCGTCGGTGGGTCCTATCGCGTAGAACATGGCGTCAGGAAGGCGCTCCAGGACGATCCTCGCGACCGCTATGTAGGTCTTTATGTCTTTTATGGGGACTATGCGGCCGACCAGGCCGACGTGGAAGCCTTCCCTCGGCGCGCGGGTCACGGATGAATAGCGGCCGATGTCTATCCCGTTCGGGATAACCGTGCAATTGTCGGGATCCGCTCCCAGTTCTATCTGCTTCTGGCGGTTCTCCTCGAACAAGGCGGTAATCGAATCCGCGTTCGCGTAGCACATCGCGCTTATGCTGTTGTAGATGCTTATCCACATGTCGCGCTGGTAGCCCTTCACGAAATCGGCCTTCCGGATCTCCATCTCGCGTTCCTTGTGGTAGAGTCCGTGTTCGGTGAGCAGGAGCGGTTTTCCGGTCACGCCCTTGGCGTTGAGCGCGGCCAGACCAGCGAAGCCTGTTGATATCGCGTGGTAGACATCGGCACGGGGAGGCATGTCGCGCAAGGCCTTGAACATCATCCGGTGGGCGGATTGCCAGGCCCAGAAATAATCGGAAAAGGCGTACGCCGGATTCCTCTTGCCGTTCATGGTAGCCAGCATGCCCCATAGCCGGTCTTCCGCGAGCAGGGCGTTTCCCAGGTCCTCGGGCGTTCGCCGCGACGCCAGCAAACCCATGATGTCGGGTGCCTGCCCGGCGAACATCTTCGCATGCAGATCGAGCACGGAATTTACGACAGGCTTCCCGGGCTTGCGTCGGGGCTCGTCCATTGGGGCGGAAAGCACGATATCCTTGTGCTCGACAACGTTCGCGGGCAAGGTATACCGTAAAGGCTGGTCAAGCTTTGGGGAAAGCGTCAGCAACGCGAACTCGATGTCCGGCAAGCCGCCTATTATATCGTGGACCCAGGCACCCACCCCGCCGGTGATATAGGGGTACGAGCCCTCGAGTATCATGCACACACGGATTGTATCAGCCACGGCTGGCTCCTGTAGTCCAGAATGCCCGCGCATCCCTGTACACCGGGTCATTGCCGACGTCATGAAGCTGTTCGAGGTTCCGCACGACATCCTTGATCCTTCGTTCGAGGTATGCGTACTTGGCTGAAAGGTACCTGAGCCGTTGGTTGGCGGGAGCATGCTTCAGGCACGAACCGAGGACAGTCCCGGCCTTTTTCAGGTCGCGTGAATCGAGCAAGGTTTCGATGTACACAGCCAGATCAAGATCGGGGTCTACGAGGATGTCCGCGTGTTGCTCATGAAAGCGTCTGGCTTCGGCGAGGTAGAACGGTCCGAGGACCGGCCTCGTGACGAACAGCCGCGCCATGGTCCTGTATTCGCCGATTATCTTGCGTAGCGTATCAACGCTTACCCGCTCCCCCAGCGACTTCTTCAGGGCCGTTACCTTTGACAAATACCGTTGTTCCAGGGCGTTGATGCTTTCGGCGGCGAACAAGGCTAGTTCTTTGTCCTTGTGCTTTATCATGCGCTCGAAGACAGTCATCAGCAGCGAAGCCGTATCGACGTCGAGCTCGCGTTTGGCAAGCAGCCTGTCAATCTCGTTCATATCCCAGGGTTCCTCGAGGATGGGATGGATATTGACGGCCCTGTACACATAGTACTCGGGATTGAGGATGCCTTCGGTATAGCCCCTGAGCGCCTGCGCCTGTGTGCGGGGTATGAAACCTGTTTTTGACTCAAGCAGTTTCCTGAAATCCAGCATCGGCTCATAGCCTCTGGATCGACAGCAGGTGATCCGCCGTGTCGATCATGCTGTCCACGCTGGCGCCACTTTGCGACGAGGAACTGAACCCGATTATAAGCTCGACCGGGACCCGCTCCTCGCCGATATCGAATTGGTAAGCGGAGAACATCGCCAGCAGATCGAGGCAGAAGAACGATGTACCGTCCTGGTCAAGATCGTACACCAGCAACACGAGCTGCTTGTCCTCCTTGAAATGAAACGCCTTCGATTTCATCGACTTGACCTTGTCGATATCGTCCTTGAGCGAGAAAAGCAGTTTCTTTATCCGGTCGCGGCTCCATTGTTGTATGAGATCGCTGTAATTGGATATCTCGATGATGACGAGCGATACGAAGCCAGGCTCGTGCCTGAAACGCTCGAGGTCGCTGGCGAGGGTCTTGTAGAGTATTGAGAAAAGTGGTCTACCCGTCTCGGGGTCGACCTCGTTCTGGGAATTGAGAGTCTCGTACTCGGTGATCTGCCTCAGGTAGGGCTCGGCGAGGCTGAGGAGCACTGCCAATATTGTCTCGGTGTACTGGGAATAGCGCTCGAAGGGGATGTCCTCGACGCTGAGCACGCCCCAGGATTTCGTGCCGATGATGATTGGCAGGGAAATTATGGTCCTCGACGAGTCGAAACGGTCGAACTCGGCGCTGTCCATCAGCATGCGTACCGAGAACGGCTTCCTGTTGCGCAGTACGTATCCTTCGATCGTCGTCTCCGGATCGAGGGTCACATCGCGGATCTCATCGACGGACCAACCCAGCTCGGCTACCGGGACAAGGTGTTTCCTCTCCTCGTCGAGCGTCCAGATGACGCCGGCAATCATTCCGGTAAACTGGGCTACGGTCTCGAGTATCGTCCTCAAGGCCTGCTCGAGGTTGAGCGACGCGAGCTTTCGGACCTGGTCGTGCAAAAGCGTTATCGAATCCTTCTGCGACGACACGCGGCTCTCGAGTACCATGTTCACCTTCTCGAGCACCTCGTTCTGCTTGCGGAGCGCCACCTCGCCGTGGACAGCCGATCGGAATCGGTCCAACACCCGGGTGCGGAACAATATCAGGCGGTTGCGCGCAAAGGCTATGAATAATGAACCGGCCAAGGAAATGACGACGGGACTCGCCATCAGTACAAACGCCATCGCATCCTCTGACAGAGACAAACCCGCGAAACCCGGCCGTATTGTGAGCCGGATCGCGAGCGCCTCGGCAAACGCGATGGCACCGGAGGCGAAACCCCAGACAAGCCCATAAAAGCCCGCCACCACCGGCATTGGGATCAGCAGGCGAAGCATAGTCCGCGCGATTTCGCCGTCAGGAAGGAGCAGTCCCAGAACCGCCGGCATTGACGAGATCACGAGTATCTCGAGGAGTCGTGCAACGGGAGATTGTCGCGTGCCCTTGGATCGCATACAATTAACATCGACATCGATAATCATCGAATTGAGAAGGATATATCGGAGGCATCATGAAAAGGCGCACTACCATGGCGGCCGCGTTCCTCTTCACGGGCGTATTCGCGTATGCGCAATCGGGTTCCCAGGAAACACGGATCGAACCGATCTTCGACGCGGAGCCCGACGGCCTCGTATGGGTCGAGGCCGAGGATGCCATGACGACCAACTTCGCGGGCGAAGCCACGCTCGACTACGGTTCATCCGCATACAGGGTCATGCAGCTGAACAAGGATGGCCAATCAAAATCGGCGCCCTACTATGCCGAGTACACGATCCTCGTCGAGTCACCGGGCGACTGGTCGCTCTGGATCGGCGGAACCCCTCCGGGGCCGGAGAGCGAGCTGGCGGCCTCGTTCGTGTCGCCGCTCCGCCTGATCGTCGACGGCGGGACTCCCGCGAAGCTGTACCGCGAGGATATCGAGGTCAACGAGCAGTATTCAGCCAACAACCATTGGTTCGTTGTCAAGGAAGCGCTGCGATTGAGCGCAGGCGCACACACAATCCGGTTCGAGATCGCCGAAACCCGGAAATACGATTCCCGCTTCTACTTCTTCCTCGACGCGTTCTTCCTCTTGCGATCGGATTCGACCCTGCTCAAGGCTTCGTTGGACGCCGCGGACCTGCCGGGAAAATTCCCGAAGAACCTTGCGGACAGGAGCATCGACCTTCCGTACCTTTCCATACCGCAATATGAATACGCCATCCAGACCAGCCCCAAGGATCCCGACCGTTACTTGCTCCTGGCGCAGGTGTACAACCTCATCGGGGATCATGGCAGCGCAATAAAGACCCTCGCCCGAGGGAGGGTGGTATCCGGATACGATCCGCGCTTCACCCTGCAGATGGCCAAGAGCCGCATCTGGAGCGGCGAGGTCGACGAAGGAATCAGGCTGTATCGGGAGTACCTCTCGACTCCGGAGGCGGACACGTCAATATGGGCGGAGGCGGCCAAGATAAGCGCCTGGCTTATGAAGTACCAGGATGCGGAGAAATTCTACGCCGATGCGCTGGAGGCGATTCCCGAAGACATGAACCTGCGAGTCAACCAGGCGCTCACCCTGCTGTGGGAAGGCAAGGTCAGGGAAGGCGAACGCTTGCTGGCCCGGCTCTGGAAGGGGGTAAGCGCCGATGCCTCGCTCGTAGCCGAGCTCGGGGAGATTTACATGGTAAGCGGCTATCCCGACAAGGCAATAAAAACCTACTCAGACGGCATCGAATCGCATCCGGAGCGCCTGGGCCTGTACCTCAGGCTTTCGGACGCCTACGCGAGGACCAACAAACCCGAAGACCAGGAAAAAACCAACCAGCTGATACGCGATCGCTTCATCGCGTCGGAGAAATTGGGATCCGTCCTTGAAGCCAGGAAGGAAGCCTCGCGGCAGAAATACTTGTCGCTCGAGGGATACCGCAAGCGTCTGATGGAAAATCCCGACGATCTGGAGCTGAGGCTGGAACTGCTCCGAGCGTACTACTGGAACGGAATGCTCGAGCAGGCCTTGGCGGAAGGCAACAACATCCTCGCGAACAGGATGTACGGCGTCTTCATGGAGTTGGACGGGGACCTGGAAAACACGTACAGGCTGCTCGATTTGCTCCACATCCATCGCCTACCCGTGACCGAAGTGATTTCGTCTGCGTCCCTTTCGGCGGCCGAAGTGCGCGACGCTGGCGAGCTGCTCACACGGGCCATCGCCAAGCACGAACTCGCCCGGAAGGGCAAGGATGCAAAGAAGCTTGAAAAAGCCGCTAAAGACCTCGCAGGCGCGCAGGAAGCCCTGGCTTCCGCGGTTGCCAAAGCGGTCGACATCCAAGGCTGGACGGAATTCTTCCTGCCCGACGCGACCGCGCTCGTCGAGCAGGCAAGGACCGAAGCCCGCGCGACGCGCGAGGACGCGGAACTGCTCGAGAAACTCGCGCCATGGCGGTGGGACCCCGCCGGCGAGATGGAGTTTCTCGCTTCGATCCATTCGATCAACGCGCTTGCCTACCACTGCGGCTCCAGGATTTTGCTTTTGGAAGGCAAACCCGTCCTCCCGCCCGCGGTAGAACCCGCGACAGCGGCAACGAGGAATCTCCTTACACAGGCGGCTCTCTGGACGACTGACGCCTTGGATCCAGATACGTTCAAGCCTGGGGAATACTACAGCTACGGCCAGGATGTGGCCGATGCCCTCGCGATGCTTGGCAAGGACGAACCGGGAGTCTCTGCGTATACCGATGCCACTCCCGGCGAGGCCCTCGAGGCTCTGGCAAACCTTGACAAAGTGATAGTCGATGGTCAGGCCGCGGCACACGGCATTGACGAGGCGATCGAAGCCTTGATGGGTAGGGCAAGGGCGCGATTGCGCGTGCGGGCGTACCAATACGACACCGAGACGCAGCAAGACCGGAGGGAAATCGGCGATGTGTACCTGAAGCTCAAGCGCCCGGCCGAGGCGGTCCTCGCGCTGGAGCGGGTGTTGGCGGTCAATCCGAGCGACATCGTATCGGTGTTCACGCTGGGAAGGGCTCTCGACCTGAGCGGCGATTGGAGCGGCGCGATGGAGAAGTACCGCTACGTGCACGAGCTGAATCCGCGGTATGAAAGCGCGGTCTCGTCGTACAACCGGCTGGCGGGAGTCCATGCCCAGCGTCTTTCGGCCGAATTCTCCAGCTCCGTGGACAGCAACGAATCGCGGACCCTTGCGATGCTCGTCTACCAGGTTCCAGTCAACAGTTCGTTCGGGATCACGGCATCCTACGATATGGACCACCGCAAGCTGCACGTGCCGGTCCTGAGCACCTTCCCTGAATCTATTAGCCTGCATACCTTCCAGATCGCTGTACCGTATTCGATACAGGGCACCGGCTTCACGCTGACAGGCATCGTCGGGGGCAGCGCCCAGAACAAGCTGGAAGATTTCCTGCCGGCTCCGATCGCCGACATCACGGGAGAAAACCTGGCCGATTACCTTGCCGTCGCGCCGCGCATGGGCGCCGAGCTCGAATGGAAGGCGGAAGGCTTGAGCCTCGGAGGCGTTTACCGCTTCGGGCAGATCGAAGAGACCTTCTACAAGGACAGAATCCCCAATTACCGGCAGGCGGCGAAGCTCTTCGCCTCCTATTACATGGAAGCCCCGTCCCGGTCCTTCGCCAGGAGCCTGGGCGCTTCCCTGTCCGCGACCGGCGCGCGCGTTTTTCAGGCTATCACCGATGGAGTCGTTTTTTACCAGGGCTCGGCCACCGCCATGGTGACGGTCGGCAGCATTATCGCGGCCTCGCCGCCTTTGAACCTGGACCTTACGCTCGAAGGCGGCTGGCAGGACAGCTCTGTTTCGGATGTCGAAGATTTTTATTCGCCGTGGAAGGTGCTTACAGTGAAGGCGGGCCCCAAGCTTTCCGTCAGGTTCGGAACCGGCTCGCCGACGGAGTTGGCAATAGCAGCGAGGTTCTGGCCAGGCTTGTATTCCGAGGACCAGATCGGGCGCCTGTCGCTGGACGGAGGGTTGTCCTTCGATTTGAACAGACGGGGTTCCACGATGTACTTGAAACTCGACGGCGCCTATACCGCGGCAGTGGGTAGCGGCGCCCCGTGGTGGTCGGGGACCGTCGGGATAGGGGCAAAGGTAGCGCTGGGCGACTATATCATCCCTTGAGAAGGTTCTGGCACTCCTGGTAGAACGCGTCCTTCTCGAGCCGGACCCGGTATTCCTCCTGGTAAGCCTCGATCGCGGATGCGCTCGAGTCCAGGTGGACAAGCAAGGGGTCGAGCAGCGCGTACGGCTTGGGGAGCTCGGAAAAATAGGTCCAGTTTCCCGCGATGAACGCCGCTGCGGATACGACCAGGACGACTTTTTTCCAGCTCGACGTGATATTCGCGTTGCCGTGCTCCTTCGAGCAATCGGGGAACACCTCGGGGAAGTTCCACTGGGACAGGACCTCGCTGCCGATTTCCTTGTGGGTGGCCCCGTACTTGGCCAGCTCCAGTTCGCTGAAACGCCTGCCGTCCCGTACTACCTCGGCGACAAGGCTTTCGTAGCCTGCCGGATCGTGCAGGTAGAGCGCTACCTGGCCTACGTTGTGCAGGAGTCCGGCGATGAACGCCTCCTCGCCGAGCTTGGGTATGCCGATCTTCGAGGCCAGGTCCTTAGCGATGAAGGCCGTCGCCAGGGAGTGCCGCCAGAACAGCGTGTAGAACGGCGAGCCTACCTTCTGCTTGAACATGCTTGCGCCGGTGACGAGGATTACGACGTTCTTGATAGTGTTGATGCCGAGCAAGGTCATGGCGTTCTGGAGCTTTGTCACCTTGTTCTGGCGGGCGTACATGGCGGAATTGGCGATCTTGAGTATCTTGGAAGTCAGCCCTGGATCGACGCTTACGAGCTCCTCGAGGCGCTTGAAGCTGTATTCCTGGTTCTCGACCATCTCCAGCACCTTGGTGGCGATGGCGGGGTTTATAGGTACTGTCTTCAGGTACGAACTATAGTGGGTGACATCCATTCCGGGCATAGTGTAGCCGACCCAGGCGTTTTTGTCACCGCTTTATTCAGTCCAGCCAGACTTCCGCCACAACGGGCATGTCGCGGATGCGGTCGAGCACCTCGTCCCTGGGCGCGCAGGATATCTGCGCGTGCGCCTTCACCGCAGTTTCACGGTCCGAGCCGTTCACGTGCAGGACGACCCCGCACTGGCCGCTCGACGAAAAAAGTATGTCCCTGAGCGGTTCCAGGTCCTCTTCCTTGCGTACAGCGTTGAGCGATATGTGCATCGTACGGTAGCTCTTCTCCTTGAGTTCCGACGGCGGTACGCAGCGGGCTACCTTGAAACTCGGCGGCTCCCGCTCAAGGTCGACTACCCCCTTGAGGAACACAATCGAGTCCACGGCAAAGGCCCCCGGGCTGGCTTCGAGCGTCGACGAAAACACGACTATGTCCATAGTGCCGCCGTAGGCTTCCACCTTGCCGAAAGCCATCTTCTTGCCCTTGCGCGTGAGGATCTCGCGCCATTCTATAAGCTGGCCGATAAGCGTGTATTCCTTATCCGGGGTGGAGCGGTCGAGACGGATGAGGTCCACATCGCACGAGCGTTCGTAGATATCCTTGAATTCGTCGAGAGGATGACCAGAAAGGTAGAAGCCGAGGAGTTGCTTTTCCGTACGTAGCAGGTCCGCCCTGGGCATCTCGGCGCAGGGCTCGAAGCGGAACGGCGGGAACTCCTCCTCGCTCGACGCGTCGAACAGGCTTGCCTGGCCGTACGCGCCCGCCTCCACCTTCTTCTGGGCGTAATCGTACGCGCGCTCGAGGTTGATCACAAGTTCGGCTCGGCGGTATCCCATCGCGTCGAAGCATCCCGCCTGTATCAGGGTCTCGACGACACGCCTGTTCATGCACGGCACGCCCGCCCTCTCGAGGAAGTCCAGGAAATCCTTGAATGGACCGCCCTTGTTCCGCTCGGCTATCATCGCCTCGACGACGCCCTCCCCTACGCCCTTGACGCCTATGAGGCCGTAGACGATATTCCCCTCGGAAACCGAGAACGTCGCCTCGGAGCGGTTGATATCGGGGGCGAGCAGTACGAGGCCCATCGCTCGCGCCTCGGCTATATACTGAGTGAGCTTGTCGGTGTTGGCGATCTCGTTTGTCAGGTTGGCGGCCATGTACTCGGCCGGGTGGTTCGCCTTGAGCCAGGCGGTGCGGTACGCGAGCACCGAATACGCGGCCGCATGGCTCTTGTTGAACCCGTACCCGGCGAAGGGCACAAGTATCTCGAATATTTTCTTGGCCAGTTCTCGCGGGCAACCCCGGGTCTCGGCGCCGTCGACGAAGGGTTTCTCCTCCATCGCCAGCACCTCGGGCTTCTTCTTGCTCATCGCGCGCCGCAGAAGGTCGGCGCGCCCGAGGGAGTAGCCGGCTATCTCCTGGGCTACCTGCATCACCTGCTCCTGGTAGACGATGACGCCGTATGTCTCCTTGAGGTATTTCTCCAGCGACGGGTGCGGATAGGTGATTGGCGTTCGCCCCGACTTTGAGTCGACGTACTTGGGTATGTCGTCCATCGGCCCCGGACGGTACAGCGCGTTGAGGGCTATAAGGTCCTCGATGCTCGAAGGCCTTGCCTGCCTAAGGATCGTCTGCATCCCGTCGGACTCGAACTGGAACACGCTCGTGCTCCTGCCTTCGGCGAGCATCGCGAAGGTCTTCCTGTCGTCGTCGGGGATAGCGTCCTCGTCGATGTCGATGCCGCGCTTGCGCACAAGGTTGACGGTATTTCGTATCAGGGTCAGCGTCTTGAGGCCAAGGAAGTCCATCTTGACGAGCCCGCACTCCTCGAGCTGGTCCATAGTGTATTGCGTGGCGATGGTACCCGTCTTCGCGTCCTTGAACAAAGGCACGTAGTCCATCAGCTGGCTCTTGCCGATGACGATGCCGGCCGGGTGGAAGCTCGTGTGCCGGTTCTTGTGCTCCAGCTTGCGGGCCATCTCGAACAGTTCCTGGTAACGGGGATTCCCGGCGAGCGCCGTCAGCTTCGGCTCGAGCTCGAAAGCCTTCGCCAGCGTCATCTTCGGATCCTCGGGCACGAGCTTCGTGATCATGTTCGACTCGTCGATAGAGATATCCAGGGCCCGCGCCACGTCCTTCAGGACCGCCTTGGCTTTGAGCGTGCCGAACGTGACTATCTGCCCCACGCGGTCGTTGCCGTACTTGGCGTTCACGTAGTCGATCACCTCGTTGCGTCGCTCGTAACAAAAATCGACGTCGAAGTCGGGCATCGACACGCGCTCCGGGTTGAGGAAGCGCTCGAAGAGGAGAGCGTAACGCAGGGGGTCGATATCGGTGATGCGAAGGGAATAGGCGACTATCGAGCCGGCGCCCGAGCCGCGCCCGGGTCCGACGGGAATGCCGCGGTCCTTGGCCCAGTTTATGAAGTCGGCGACTATGAGGAAGTATCCGACGAAGTCCATCAGGATTATTGTCGCCAGTTCGTAATCGAGCCGTTTCCGGACATCATCGTCATAGTCGGGATAGCGCAATTTCAAGCCCCGGTAGCCGGACCATATGAAGTAGCGCGTCACGGGCATCGCAAGCCTCTCCGCGATGAGGGTCCGGATCGCCGGACTGAGTTCCTCGGTAGGCACCTTGCCGTATCGTGGGCTTGGCTTGCACACATCCTCGTCCGACATGAGCTCGAGGTACTCGCGGACGCTGTCGACTTCGGGCACAGTCTCCCTGTCGTGCTCCGTCGTGAACTCGGGGGGTATCTCGAACTCCGGGAGCAGCGGCCCAGGCAGGGGGATCTTCAGCTGGACCATATCGTTGACGAGCAAGGTGTTGATTATCGCCTCCGGGACCTCCCTGAAGAGGTTGGCCATCTCCGCATCGCTCTTGAGGTAGAATTCGGGGCCAGGGAAGCGCATCCTGTTCTGGTCGGATACCTTGCGGTTCGTGCCCACGCACAGGAGGGCGTCGTGGGCCGCCGCGTCGGTTTTCTCAAGGTAGTGCACGTCGTTTGTCGCTATAAGATTGACGCCCAGCCTGCCTGCCATCGGCACGAGCTCGCGGTTTACCCGCTTCTCCTCTTCGATGCCGTGGTCCTGCATTTCGAAAAAGTAGTTGTCGGCGCCGAACAGCTCGCGGTAATAAAGGGCGACCTTTTCCGCCTCCGCCGCCCTGCCAAGGAGTATCAACTGGGGCACCTCGCCTGCGACGCACGCGGTCGAGCAAATGAGGCCTTCGTGGTAGCGCTCGAGGAGTTCGCGGTCGATGCGCGGCTTGTAGTAGAAGCCCTCGATATACGAAAGCGATGAAAGAGTGGAAAGGTTGCGGTACCCCCTCTCGTCCTTGGCCAGGAGGATCAGGTGGTAGTACTTGTTGCCGCCCTCGGTGCCGGTCTTTTCCTTGCGTCCCGCGCCGGCGACGTAGAATTCGCTGCCGATTATTGGATTGATGCCGGCTTTCTTGCATTCCTTGTAGAATTTGAGCGCGCCGAACATATTGCCGTGGTCGGTGATGGCCAGGCCGGGCATGCCGAACTCGACGGCCCTGCGCACCAGAGCCTCTATGCCCGCGGCGCCGTCGAGCAGGGAAAAATCAGTATGGGTGTGAAGGTGGACGAAGGGCATTGCCGCAGTATAGCCATCCGGCCCGAGGACGTAAAGTCTGGCTCGGGCTCCCCGCTCAGCGCGCGCCGAAAGGCGTGGGAACCAGCGACAGCGCGAAGGGCGTGCCGTACAGGCTCCCGAGCGAGGAGCTGGTCAGCGCCTCCGCAACGGGACCGAAGCCCGCGAGCGCCCCGTCCTTGAGCAGGGCCGCGTCGTCCGCGCACGACAAGGCGAAGGCGAGGTCGTGGGTCGAAAACAGCACCGCTTTACCCGAATCGGCGAGGCTCCGGATCTTGTCGGCAACTGCCGCGGCGTGCGCGGGGTCGAGCATGTCGCTCGGCTCGTCGAGGAGCACTATGGCGGCTTCCTGGACGAGGGCGCGCGCTATCCTTACCAGCTGGAGTTCCCCGCCCGACAGGGCCGTTATCTGCCTGTCCGCCCTCGAAGCCATCCCGACGGCCTCGATTGCCTCGCGCGCCTTGTCGAGGTCGAGGTTGGACGGCAGCGACAGGTACGGCAGGTGAGGAGCCCTGCCGAAGGAGACGTATTCGACGCAGCTGAAAGAGAACGCGAGCCGCTCCGACTGCGGCAGGTAGGCCGCCCTCCCGCCCCCC
>CAZKJA010000050.1:8286-14653 GCA_964552925.1 uncultured Treponemataceae bacterium | reverse complement strand
CGCCTGTAGCCAGGACCAGGAGTCCGATGGGGAGGAGTAGGGAAAGGAAGCCGCGAACGCGGCGGATCCGGGTCGCATAAGCCGATTCTATCGCGAGAGGCGTCGCCTTGACAAGCAAGCGCCAGGTTCATGGAGCCGAGTCGTCGTCATGGCAATCGATGCCGTTTGGGCAGCCATGCCCATCCTCGATGTTGGTCCAGACGAAGAAATAGATATAGAACCACATGGATGCGAGCGATACTACGGTTATGGTCTTGCCTATCCAGGTCTCGAACAGGAAGAAGAACAGGAACCCCGTGACGGTTCCGACGGCGAGCGTCCTTATCTTGTTGCGCCTCGTCATCGAGCGTTCCTTGATGAAATCGTCGAAGAAGCTGTTCTTGATTTGTCGCCCAGTCAGGCTTGAGACGAAGGGCGGCGAGAAATGCATGAAGCAAATGACCGCCAGGAACAGGAAAGGCACAGGCGGCAATTTCTTTATGAAGAACCCGGCTATGCCGAGTCCTAGCGCGAGCAGGCCTACGATGGTACCCATAACGGTAATTGGCTTCTTGATGATGTCCCTCCGAAAACGCGTTTTTACATTATTACTTCAACGGCGTGACATATCCATAAGACGCATTATAGCATGTTTTATAATTATTCAAAATATGATCAGCGAAAACGAAGTGTATTTCACATAAAAACTACGAAAATGGGAGGGAGGCGAGCGCGGAGCAGATCGTCGCTTGCCTTCCTCCCCGGTTTAGTCGCGCATTCCCGCCCGCACCGGCGCCATCGCCTCGTCGATCCGTGTCAGCACCTCAGGCGTCAGCTTCGGTACCAGGTCGAGCGCGCCCAGATTCTCCTCGAGCTGGGACACGCGGCTTGCTCCGGTGATCACCGTGCTTACGTTGGGGTTGCTGACGCACCACGCGATCGCGAGCTGCGACGGGGTACCGCCGAGGTCCTTCGCTATCGGTTCGAGCGCGGCGGCTGACTTCATCACGTCTTCCGAGTACCGCTTCCTGAGCCACTCGTAGCCGGGCAGGGCTAGTCGGGAGTCCGCTGGGATGCCCTTCGCGTACTTGCCCGACAGGACGCCGGAGGCCAGCGGCGACCAGGTGGTAAGGCCGAGGCCGATATCGGCGTACAGGCGCTTGTAGTCGTTCTCAACCTTGTCCCTGGCCAGGAGGCTGTACTGAGGCTGCTCCATCTGGGGCTTGCGCAGGTTGCGCCTGTCGGCGATTTCCCAGGCTTGACGGATCTCCTCGGCGCTCCACTCGGATGTTCCCCAGTACAGGGCCTTGCCCGCGGCGACGATGTCGCTCATCGTCCAGACCACTTCCTCCATCGGGGTGTCGGGATCGGGGCGGTGGCAGAACAGCAGGTCGACGAAGTCGAGCCCCAGCCGCTTGAGCGATCCGTCGATGCCCTGCATGAGGTACTTGCGGTTGAGCGTGTTCTTCTCGTTCGGGCCTTCGGCCAGGCCCCAATACAGCTTTGTCGATACCAGGTAGCTTTCCCGCCGCCAGCCCAATTTCTTCAGCGCCGCGCCCATGATCTCCTCTGACTTGCCCGCGGCGTACGTTTCGGCGTTGTCGAAGAAGTTGACGCCGCGGTCGTAGGCCGCAGCCATCATCGCGGCGGCAGCGCCGATGTCTACCTGCGCCCCATACGTGACCCATGATCCCAGCGATAGTTCCGATACCTTGACTCCTGCGCTTCCCAAGCGACGATATTGCATACACGCTCCTGTTGACATTGGATTTTCAACCGGGTTTTGTGAACCTGGTTTACGGGAATATACTGAAAATATGAGGTGTCGTCGAAAGCGACATGGCTTCAAGACTCGTCCACGTGGTATACTTGGAGGCATGGAATTGGCAGACCTAGCGATCAATCCGGACGGACGCTATACGTACAAGGATTACCTGTCCTGGCCCGAAGAGTTCAGGTGCGAACTGATCGATGGGAAGATCTACGACATGTGCGCGGCTCCCATGCGGTTTCATCAGGATGTGATATGGGAGTTGACCCAAATTTTCGGTGCTTTTTTCAAGGCAAAACGTTGCAGGCCATACATCGCCCCTTTCGATGTCATATTGCCGGCTTTTGGCGACAAGGCTTCCGAGTCCGATACGGTAGTCCAGCCTGACTTGTCTGTATTCTGCGATCTTTCGAAACTGACCGAAGCCGGAGCTACAGGTACGCCGGACCTCGTGGTGGAGATTCTATCGCCTTCTACAGCGTTCAAGGACCAGGAGCAGAAACGCCTGCTTTACGAACGACATCGCGTCCGGGAGTACTGGGTGGTCAACCCCGCCAACTTCTCGGCGATCATCTATGTGCTCGGCGATGATGGCGCGTTCCGAAGGCCGCAATTCGTCTGCAGCGGCGAGAGCATCTGCTCTTCGATTTTTCCCGGACTCGAGGCCGCGATCGACGTGATAATGCCCGTCGCGGGCTCAAGCGATGGCGTCGATCAGGAGCGATAGCGCCTGCGATATGACGAGCAGTGTGAATCGTTGCAGCGCGCACCGCGAGTCTTCGTAGCGCCTATTCTTCGAGGAACAAGCTCCCGGTACCCAGTCCGTCTGCCTTGGCCCCGAAGAAGTCGCCGAGCGGACTTCCCGCGGATGCCCACGAGAACAGCAGCAGGGCCTCGCGCACCTTCGCCATGCCCAGTACCAGGTTCGCGTTGCCCGATTCGAAGGCCTTGAAGAACTCGGCGCTCTTCCTGCCGTCCTTCATCGTCCCCACGCCGGTTCCTCCCGCGTGGAGGGCCTTGAGTTCCAGCAACCTGTAATACGGCCGCTCGAGCGCGAACGCGGCTTTCAGGCAGTCGAACAGCACGGCCGAGACAGCCTTCTTCTCGACTATCCAATCGGTGAAACGCGGCTGCGTGCCGGCGGCCCTGGCGGCACGCCAGGCGTCGAGAGTCTTTTCCTGGGTCTTCAGCTTCGTATACGCGGCATCGAAGGCGGGTTTGCCGGCATCCAGCGCGGCCGCGTAGGCGGAGGTATACGTGAGCGCCGTCGAGGCGAAGGTTTTGTAAGCGTCCGCGCGCCAGTCGCCGCGGTATTTGCCCAGGTCGGCCGGTTCGACGGCGAGAAGTCGGAGCTCTCCCGCTTCCGGCAGTTCGACCACGCCGCCCGGCTTGGCCGTCCTCGTGACGCCGTCCGCGGTCACCGCCACCGCACCGGATTCGCAGGTAACCAGGATCGATCCGTCCGGAGCGCTGTCGACTACGAATACGGTGCCCCGAACGCCGAGCACCGCCTGCCCGGTCGCTATCGAGAACGAGCCGTTGGCCAGCCTGTCCACCTTGATCGCTACGGCTCCCGAGAGCATCTGCACGACTGTCTTGCGCTGCTCTGCGCTCAATTCCTTGGTATCGAAGTAGAACGCCGTGTTTTCCGCCAGCTTTATGGAGGCGCCGCCCGAGCTTCCCGATCCCAGGTCTATCTCGGCGCGGCTCTTGGGGCCCGTGACGAGCACGTCATACTGCCTGACGACGGAGCCTATGTCGCCGCGTTCGGGGGAGGCTCCGGCCCGGTGTATCGACACACTCCCCTCGGTGAATACCAGTTCGCCGATTTTTTTCTGGGCAGCAGACGCCGCGCCCGTCGCGCCCGCGCCGCTTGCGCTGGCCGGTGGCGCGGCGGCGGGATCCGTGGCAGCGGGTTCGGTAGTCGCGGGCGGCGTTATGGCGGCCTGCGTGTCCGAAGTGGCGTTGCCTGCCGGTTGCGCTTGGTCGCCTGCGGAGGGAGTAACGGCAACAGGAGTCTGGCCTTCGGTCGAGGCGGGTTCCGCTTGCGATGGCTGGCTGGTCTGCGGCGCAGCCGGCTCGGGAGGCTTGGTCCCGCCGCACGACGAGGCGAGCAACACAATGGCTACTGCGGCGAGGCCCAAAGCCGTGAAATACCATGGCGTCCGTTTTCCCGATGTCTTTTTCATTCCCTGTATTCCTTTATCGTTTCGGCCATACGGAGCAGTTCCTCCGAGACCATTGCGTTGAAGCTGCCTTTGGGGAATTGCCCCGAGGCCGATTGCTCGCCGGGCGAGTGATCGGTCAGCACGGCGATGCCTTCGTCTATCGTCGATACCGCATAAATCGAGTATGTACCCGCTTGCACAGCCTCCAGAACCTCGCGCGAAAGCGTCAGGTTGATGATATTCTGCTTCGGTATCATCACGCCCTGCGTCCCCGTCATTCCCCCGCGCTTGCAGATGCGGTAGAAGCCCTCGACCTTTTCCACGATGCCGCCGACCGGTTGTATCTGGCCCATCTGATTGAGCGAACCGGTGACCGCGATGTCCTGGCGCAAGGGCACCCTGGCTATCGCGGACAATAGAGCGTATACCGCGGTCGACGAAGCCGAGTCTCCCTCGACGGCCGAGTACGACTGCTCGAAGCAGATGCTCGCCGATACGGCGAGCGGGAAATCCCTCGCGTACCGGCTGCGGAGGAATCCCTCCACGATCAGTACCGCCTTGTCGTATATCTCGCCGGACAGCCCCGATTCGCCCTCGATATTGATGACGCCCGACTCGCCCGGCGATACTTGCGCAGATATCACGGCGGGCAGGCCGAAGGCGTAGTAGCCGCGGTCGTGGACCGCCAGCCCGTTCACCTTGCCGATCGCGGAGCCCGTGGCTTCTAGTATTATCTCGCCTGAGACTATCATGTCGGCGATCTTCTCCTCCGGCATGTCGGAGAGCCAGTCGTGTATGCATATCGCTTCTATCACCGACGCGCCGTCTATCGAGTCCCTTTTCCCCAGGGCCGCGCGGTGGTCAGCCTCGCGCAGGAGGTCGGCGATCATGGAAAAGCGCGTCGAAAGCCTGTCGCGGTATCCCGATAACCGCACGCCGTACTCGGCTATCGCCGCGATGCCGTCGGCTGCGGGTTCGAGCAAGCCTTCCTCGAGCGTTATCTTGCGGGCGAACGATACGTATTCCCGTATCGAGTCGTCGTTCCGGGGCATCGTCGAGTCGAATTCAGCGCAAACCTTGAATAGCTTCTGGAAATCGGGATCGGCGTTGTACAGCGCATCGTAAGTCATCTCGCCGCCGATCAGGACTATCTTGATGTCCAGTTCCAGCGCCTCGGGCTTTATCGCGAGTATCTGGCCCATCGGCCCGGCCTGCGGCTGGATCTCGAGGCGGCCTGTTCGGAGTACGCGCTTGACCGAGGCCCACGCTTCCTCGTCGGCGACAAGGTCCTCCGCCTGCATCACGAGGAAGCCCCCGGATGCCTTGGCCATCGATCCTGCGCGGATGCGGAGGTACGCGGCGCGGCTGTCGATCTGGCCTTCGGGGCCGAGTTCGACCCCGCCGAACAGGTTGGCGTAGGTCGGATTCGACTCGAATACTACCGGCGGCCTTGTCGCGTCGCCGCGGTCGGAAAGCACGTTGACGCCGTACCTGGCCAGGGGCGACCTCTGCTTCCGTTCATTCGCCGGCGGCTGGAAGAGGTACAGGTGGGCCATCGCGTCCCGCTCGAGCGCGACTATCCACTCGCGGGTTCGCTCGTCGTCGTATCGTACGGCAAGGATCTCGGCCTCGGCATGGACAAGCGGCTGCAGGGCCTGGTTGCGCAGCGTTTCCACCTGCTCCTCCAGCTTGGCCCTGCCACGCCGCAACTCGACGAACAGGAGGCGCATCGCGTCCATGTGCTCGAAGTATCTCTTGCGCAGCGACGCGAAATCGTTCGCCGGCATCGCCCCCGCCTCGGCCGCGGCCTGGAAGTCCTCGAAGGGGACTGGCTCGCCGTCCTTCAGCGGCAGGATGTCCGTGGTGCTCTGGCTGTCTTCGCCCTCGACCTGGATCACCCGGAAGCCGTCGACCGCAAGATCTGCCTCGAACGAGGCGAGATTCTCGTTCTCCTTCTTTTCCCAGGCGGTTTCCAGTTCCTCGCGGCGCTTCCTCGCCTCTCCCGATTCGGCGTGTATGAGGGCGAGTTTCTTGAGGTTTTCCACGAAGTCGTGGACATCGCGCTTGAAGCTCGTAGCCTGTCCCGCCTTGAAGTACAAAGCGCGCGGCGACAGCGGGGAACGGAACGAATACACGTAGGCGACGTCCCGAAGATCGAGCCGCTCGGGACGGTAGGCGGAAAGAGCCTTCATCACGGCTGTGCGCCTGCCCGTGCCCGGCGCGCCCGCGACGAAGATGTTGTACCCCTTGGCGCGTATCGCAGTGCCCATCGACAAGGCTTCCATAGCCCTCGGCTGGCCTATCACAACGTCGCCCCATGCGCCTCCGTCGAGCCTGCGTACGTCCTGTGCGGATACCGAGTAGTCGAGCGAATCGTACGTCAACCTGAATCGATCTGCGAGCATGGTTCCTCCGGCGGCTACCGTCGCGTCGTGACTACTGTCACGAC
>CAZKJA010000050.1:0-8186 GCA_964552925.1 uncultured Treponemataceae bacterium | reverse complement strand
CGTGACTACTGTCACGACTATTCGGCGTGCTTCATCAGGGTCGAGACTGGCACGATCTCGTAGCCGTCGGCGAGCAACGCGTTTATGAGAAGCGGCAGTTCGTTGTAGAAATAGTCTTCCCTGCCGCCGTCGGGAATGCCGATGCGGATCGGAAGTATCGATCCGGGCTTCACGGCGGCCGCCGACCGTTCGACGATGTCGTGGGCGGCGGTGTAGAGTCCTTGCGTCAGCGACCCCTGGTACCTGCCGACCCAGTCGAGCGGATCGACATCCCTGCCCACATAGGTATAATTCATCTTGGCTCCGGCCTCGAGCAGGGTCGAATTGGTCGAATAATGCGGGGCATGCCACAGGAGCGACAATTCGGCGCCGGTGGCCGCGAAGTACTCGTCTTCGGTCCTCGCGAGCCCTCGCTGCACGAACTCCGCGTCGGCGCGGTATCGGGCATCCGTCGCGTCGAACGAGCTGAAGAACATGTTGCCGACCTCGTGGCCGCTCTCGGCTATCAGGCGGGCCGCGCCGGGATTGCGGCGGATGAACTCGCCGTTGACGAAGAAGGTAGCGCGGATGCCGTATTCGCGCAGCGTGTCGAGAACGCCGACCAGTCCTTCCGCGCCGTCGTGGGCGTTGAGCACAAGGGATACTTCCCTGCGGCGAATCCTTGAGCCGTGGTCGAATACCATAGGATCGCGGGGTTCGTCCTTGTCGGGGAACGGCTTGTAGGCTCTTGCGGGCGCCGGCAGGAGGCTTCTCGTCCCCAGCCCCTTCGCCGACCGCACCATAATTGTGTTCCGGTACGAGCCCGAGGCTATGGCGTCCGGGTAGACACGGTAATTGGCCGAGTTCGTCGAAGCAGTCGCGGCGTCGTAGACGGCGGCGGGCTCCCACGCGGCGGTCAGAGACGTGCTCTTGTAGGCGCTTCCGTCGCTCTCGGTGACCACAATGCCGGGTTCCGACGCCGACCAGCCGTAGCGTCCCGGCTGCCCGAGCGCTATGAGAGTCCGCTTGCCGTCCGACAGGTCGACGAGCTGTATCGCTCCGGCGGAAGCGAGTATGAGCTTGTCCTGGGCGACCCAAACAGCGTGCAGCGCGCCCGAGGAAGGCAGTTCCCGTTCTACGGCCCAGTTGGAATACCGGCGTATGGTCACGCCCGACGGCGCTACCACCGCAACCCTGCTCTGGTCCGGCGACAGCGATATCGACGTGGCGCCTTTCACCGCGAGCGACTGGAATCCCGTCGAGAGGCCTTCCTCGCCCCGGATGGGAGCCTTTACGCGATACGCTCCTGATACCCGGTTGCCGTTCTGGAGCGAGGCTGTGAACACCGTCACCTCGTCGGTCGCCGGCCATAGCACCTGGTCGACTATTGTGTTGCCCTGGAGGAACAGGTACGGCATCGCGTTGACGGCGGCTTCCCTGCCGAAATCGTCAGGATCCAGACGGTACAGGAAGATGTTCCTTCCGTCCTTGCACAGGAGGACCTTGTCGCCGTCGGGGGATATCCAGAACGAGTCGAAGTTGGAGTCGTAGGGGAATGGCGCCTTTCCGACGAGAGTGCCCGGCTGGACTATCCCCGAGTATATCGCCTGCGTGAAGAACTCCTCCGGCATTATCCGGTACATCGAGCGGTCGCGCAGGAGGTACAGGCTCCCGTTGGCGCTCCAGCGGGCCTGCGACACGCGCCCGCGGCCTACCTTGCGCCAACTCTCGTCGGGCACGCGGCCGGCGCGCGACTGCTCGGTCGAGAAGTAGTACAGTTCCTCGGCCTTGCCGTAGATGAAATACCTGGAATCGGGGGACCATGAGGCGGGGAATCCATCCGCCGAGTATTCGATGCTCTTGGCGACCGTCGCCTCGATTTTTTTGCTCAGGTCGAACAGTATGAGATCGCCGCGGGCCGCGCTCGTCGGCGACAGGTACAGGAGGAGCGTTCCGTCGGGGGATGGCCGCGAGTCGACCATGCGGCCTTGCTGGACTGCGGATCCGCGGGCGAACGAAGGTATGCCAGGCAGCGGTGCCAGGTTGGAAAAGCCGCGCTCGGTCATGAATACGCCGAAGCGGTTGCGTATCTGGAGCCTGCGTCCATCGTCGACTATAGTGACCGATTCCGGATAGAAGGTCAGCTGGACGAGTTCTCCTGTTTTCGCGTCGGCGGAAAACAGGGTGTCGTACCCGCTCTCGCCCGGAACCGCGACGCGCGCGCTGAACAGTATCCTGTCATCGGCAGACACATCGAGTCCGACGAATTCCATATCAGCGGCTGCGTTGGCCGCCATCATCATGGCCAGTATGGCTACGGCCAGGGTACGAATGCGAACTGTGGTCATGGCGTTCCCCTTCGATCCATTTTCGGCGAAAAATCGCCCGAGCGATAGGGGTAGACTGCTCAGGCTGGAATCAGCTCATCATCCTACCTTAGCGGGAAGAACTGTTCGCAATGTCCGCTTCCCTTGGTTTTCCGGTGCGTGATCAGGCACTTGCCATCGCTTCCGGCATCGACTTTAATCTGCTTCTTGGCGGGATAGAAGGTGCGGATGCCATCCCATTGGATACACGCATAGCACTTCTTTACGCCTGCTTCCTTCAATTCCTGCGACATGATTCGCTCCTTCCATAGACATTATCAATTTTCGACTCGTGCGCGGCAAAGGTTGAAGCAATAAAAAAGCGCACCCTTGGGTTGCGCGCAGCAGAAAAAAGTTGACAGATTGTAAAAATGGTGGTTATTCTGGATCAGAAAGGATGTGGAATCGATTCCATATGGCAAAATTAAGCATAGATGGCATAGCCAAGACCTTGGGCGTCTCAAAATCAACGGTTTCCCGCGCCCTCAACAGCACAAGCTATGTCGCGCCGGAAACCAAGGCACGCATCATGGCGGCTGTCGAAAGCCTTGGATATCGCCGCAACCTCATCGCCCGCAACCTGCGAAACCTGAGTTCGAACTTCATCGGGCTCATAATCCCGGATATCGCCAACGAGTTCTTTTCGATGCTCGCCAAGACCCTCGAGACCGGGCTCCGGCAGGAAGGGTACGCGTTGTTCCTGTGCAACTCGGAGGAGAACGCCGAGACCGAGGCGTTCTACATAGACTCGCTGCTCGATAACCAGGTAGCCGCGCTGGTAATCACCTCCGCGACGGGTTGCCTGTACGACAGGATCCGTACCGCGGGCATTCCCGTCGTATTCACCGACCGGTACATCGCCGATACAAGCCTCGAATCGCTGTGCTGCGTGACGAGTGACAACGAGTCGGGGGGCCGGGTCGCCGTCGAGGCGCTCGTGGCCCGGGGGGCGACCAGCCTGTTTGTCGTCGGCGACGAACGGCACATCTACGGTACCGAGAACCGCGTGAAAGCCGCCTTGAAACGCGCAACCGAATTGGGATTGCCCGCCGTGGAAACGTACGCGCCCGTCTCCGCCAAAGGGGGTTACGATACGGTTATGGCCGCCATCGCGGCGGGACGCGGCTTCGACTCGGTATTCTGCACGACCGATACGATGGCGTTCGGCGCGCTTCGCGCCTTGAGCGAAAGCGGCAGGCGCATCCCCGAAGACGTCCAGGTGATTGGTTTCGACGGGATCGAGCTCGGCGCGTACACCAATCCACCGTTGACGACGTTCAAGCAGGATATCGTCGGGCTCGGCGAGGCGACGAAGACGGCATTGATACAGATGATCGGGCGGCAGCCCGTCGAACGGCTCAAGCGCCTCCCCGTGGAGCTTATCGAGCGTTCTTCCACCAGGTCCCCACTCCGCGGATAGCGGATTGATTGTTTTTTACAGGAGGTACTGTCATGAAGAGGAAAGCAATCGCGCTCGTCGTATGCGCGGCATTGGCGTTCGGCGCCGTTTCGGGCGTTTCGGCGCAGGCCAAGGTCGCCGTCATTCTCAAGACCCTCGCCAATCCGTTCTGGGTAGCCATGCAGGACGGCATCAAGGCCGAGGCGCAGAAGCAGGGCGTGCAGGTCGATATCTTCGCCGTCCAGTCCGAGGACGACACCCAGGGCCAGCTCCAGCTGTTCGAAAACCTGCTCAGCAAGGATTACCAAGCCATCGGTTTCGCGCCGCTGTCCCCGGTCAACCTGGTCCAAGCCGCCGCTTCCGCGTACAAGAAGGGTATCTTCCTCGTCAACATCGACGAGAAGGTCGACATGGGCGCCCTCCGCGCCGCCGGAGCCAACGTTTTCGCCTTCATCACCACCGATAACGTGGCCGTCGGCGCAACCGGAGCAAACTATATCGTCAAGCTCGTCGGAACCAAGGGCGGCGACGTGGCGATCATCGAAGGCAAGGCCGGCAACGCGTCCGGCGAAGCCCGCAGGCAAGGCGCCGCCAAGGTCTTCGGCGCAACCAAGGGCTACAAGGTCGTCGCTTCTCAGCCGGCCGACTGGGACCGCTCCAAGGCCCTCGACGTCGCGGCCAACATGATCCGCCGCTTCCCGAAACTCAAGGCAATTTATTGCGCTAATGACACCATGGCGCTCGGCGCTCAGCAGGCCGTCGTGAACGCTAAAAAAGAAGGCAAGATTATAGTCGTTGGCACTGATGGAGCTCCCGAGGCCGTAGACGCGGTCAAAGCCGGCAAGATGGCCGCGACCGTCGCCCAGGACCCAGCCGCCGTTGGCGCCGAGTCCCTCAGACAACTCCTGGCCGCCATCAAGGGCGGGAAGCAGATAGCCCTGACCGCGGAACCCCATTTCCTGTTCGCGGATTCCAAGCTGATCACGAAGTAACATGACTGGAAACCGGGCGCATCGCGTGCCCGGTTTCTCTTTGACCGATGAGAGTGGAGTACACTGCGGTGGATGCGATCGTACGGATGAAAGGCATAGGAAAGACGTTCGCGGGCGTCGTCGCGCTGGACGGCATAGACTTCGACCTCTTGCCCGGCGAGGTGCACGTCGTCCTTGGGGAGAATGGCGCGGGTAAATCCACCTTGATGAAGATCCTGAGCGGAGCGTATACCCCGACCGCGGGCACGATGAACATACAGGGGGTCGACCATGCCTCGATGACCCCGGTGAGTTCCGCGCACGCGGGGATCGCCATCATCTACCAGGAACTCAGCGTCATCAATCAGCTGTCGATCGCCGAAAACCTGTTCCTCGGCCGGCTGCCCGGCGGCAAGGTACTCGGCGTCGGCATGGTCGACCGCAAGGCGATGAAAGCCGCCGCCGCCGAGGCGATAGCCAAGGTGGGGCTCAACAGGACGCCGGATGAATTCGTAAGCGGCCTTTCCATTTCCGAGAAGCAACTCGTCGAGATCGCCAGGGCCCTCACGTCGAAAGCCCGCATCATCATCATGGACGAACCGACGTCGTCGCTTACGATTGAAGAAACCGGGAAGTTGTTCACTATAATCAGGGCGCTCAAGGCCGACGGGGTCGGCGTCGTTTACATCTCGCACAAGCTCGAGGAGATATCGCGCATCGCGGACCGGGTCACCGTCCTCAAGGACGGCCGCCTCGTCGGCACGCGCGCGGCCTCGAGCCTCGACGTGGACCAGATGATAACGATGATGGTCGGCCGGGAACTCGACAGGAAGACCAGGCTGGAACCGTCCGTTAAACGCGACAATCCCGGGACGGTCTTCGAGGTCAAGGACCTTTCGCGCCGTGACGGCAAGGTTTCTCACGTCAGCTTCGTCCTCAAGGAAGGCGAGATACTCGGCTTCTCCGGCCTGATGGGCTCGGGACGCACCGAATTGATGGAAGCGATATTCGGCGTCGTCCCCGTCAAGGGCGGCGAGATGCTGCTCAAAGGCAGGAAGCTTCGCCACCGCGGTACCTACGGAGCCTTGCGCGACCGGATCGCCTTCATCACCGAGGATCGCCGCGACACGGGGTTCTTCTCCAACTTCTCCATCATGCAGAACCTCGCGATAAGCAAGGAGTTGCTCGATTCCAGGCTCGGCGGGCTCTGGGGCCTGGTCGACCTGAAACGCGACCGAAGCCTGGCCGAAGGACAGCGGACCTCCCTGAACATCAAATGCGCCGGCATCGACCAGAATATCACCGAGCTGTCCGGCGGCAACCAGCAGAAAGTCCTCATCGGCAAGTGGCTGGCCACCGAGCCTGCCGTATTCATCTTCGACGAGCCCACAAAAGGCATAGATGTCGGCTCCAAGGCCGAGATCTACCGGATAATGCGGCGGTTGGCCGATGACGGCAAAGGCGTGATAATGGTCTCGTCGGAGCTGCCCGAGCTCCTGTTCATATGCGACCGGATCGCCGTCTTCTCCCAGGGGCAGAAGACGGCGGAACTCCCCGCCGCGACCGCCACCGAAGAAAGCATCATGCGCGCCGCGACGCGTACATTCCAGCAAACCTAGGACGGAGAACCGCATGCGATCATCCAACTTCAAGGTACTATGGCAAAAATACGGTACCCTAGCCATCCTCGTGGTCATGATCCTGGTGATCGGATCCCTGTCGCCCGAGTACTTCCTCACTACGGACAACCTCACGCAGATCGCCTTGCAGAGCTCGGTGACAATCCTCATCGCCCTCGGCGAATTCTTCACCATCCTGATAGCCGGCATCGACCTGACCGTCGGCTCGGTGATAGCGTTGACGGGGCTGATCACCGCGAAGCTGCTCGTTGCCGGCTTACCCATCTGGCTGGCCATCCTGCTCGGAGGCATACTGCTCGGAGCGCTGCTCGGGGCGGTCAACGGTTTCCTGACCAACGCGACAGGCCTGCACCCCTTTATAATAACGATAGGTACGCAGGCGATCTTCCGCGGCCTCACGCTGATAATCTCTGACGCCCGGCCGGTCTACGGCCTACCGCCTGCGTTTATGTCGTCCATCGGCGGATGGCTCTGGAAGATACCCGTACCGGTGATAATAGCCTTGACCTTCGCCGTCGTAATGGCCTTCGTGACCCAGAGGACCAAGGCCGGCCGCAACCTGTACGCTATCGGCGGCAACCGGAACGCCGCCTGGTACAACGGAATAGCGGTGAAGTCCCACGTGATGCTCGCGTTCGTCATCTCCGGCATGGCGGCCGGCATCGCCGGCGTCGTGATGATCAGCCGCCTCGGCGCGGCCGAACCCCTGGCCGGCGTGGGCTTCGAGACCTACGCGATAGCATCCGCGATCATCGGCGGCACGAGCTTCTTCGGGGGAATAGGCCGGATTTCGAGCGTCGTCATAGGCGGCCTTATCATCGGCGTCATCAACAACGGCCTGAATATCCTCAACGTGCCGACTTTTTACCAGCAGATCGTGATGGGTGTCTTGATCATCTCATCCGTTTTCCTGGATCATCTTGTTTCGAGGAAGAGCTGAGGAGCCCCGATGTATTCGTTTTCCCCTTCGCTTATGTGCATGGACCTGCTGAACCTGCGGGAGCAGGTCGAATTCCTCAACGGCGTCGCCGATTTTTACCATATCGACATCATGGACGGGCATTATGTCCCCAACATAATGCTGTCGCCATTCTTCATCGAGAGCCTCAAGCGCGTGGCCACGCTTCCGATCGACGCGCATCTGATGGTAACCCGGCCGGAGGCGATAAGTCCCCTGTGCCTCGCCGCGGGCGCCGATTACGTCTGCTTCCATGCCGAGACTGTCGATGCGCGGGCTTTCAGGCTCATCGATACGATAAAAGCCGCCGGGGCCAAGGCCGGCGCGGTGTTCAACCCCGAGACAGGACCCGAGTCGGCGCGGTATTATCTGGATCAGCTCGACAAGATAACCGTTATGACTGTCGATCCGGGTTTCGCCGGGCAGAAGTTCGTGCGCGCCTGCCTCAAGAAGATAGAGGAGTTCCGGGACTTGAAAGAAAAGCATGGGTACGGCTACGCGATCGAGGTTGATGGAGCCTGCAATGCCAGGACCTTCCATGATCTGGCAGCGGCCGGTACCGAGGTATTCGTCGTGGGAACCTCGGGACTGTTCGGTCTCGACCCGGACCTTGGCACGGCCTGGACCAGGATGAAGGAAAATTTCGAGACCGCGGTAGCCGGTATCAAATAAGGAAAGCATCATATGACCAAGCAACCATTCACGACACGCATAATCACGGCGGAGCAGCGCCTCGACGGAGCCGACGCGCTGTCATCCACGACGCTCGGCGACATGGCCGCGTCGTTCGCCGACGGCAAGGCCGCCGTCGCCGCCGCGGAGCGGGTAGTCTACCGCGTCTCCAAGCGCGACGTCCCGCTCGAACCCGGCGAA
>CAZKJA010000049.1:7114-14684 GCA_964552925.1 uncultured Treponemataceae bacterium | reverse complement strand
ATCGAATGCATATGACGACTCGGCGCCGTCAGGGCCAATCTCGAATACGTCGCTCGGCTCGCAGGGCGACAGCTCGTCCATGCCGTCCCTGCCGTGCACAGTAAGTACCCGCTCCACGCCGAGGAGGCGGGCAGCGCGAGCCACCGGCTTGAGCAGCGCCTCGTCGTAGACCCCGATCACCTGGAAGGCCGCGTCGGCCGGGTTCGACAGAGGGCCTATGAGGTTCATTATTGTCTTTACGCCGAGCGCCTTGCGGGCAGGCGCGGCGTAGCGCATGGCACCGTGATAGAGCGGGGCGAACAGGAAGGCGAATCCCGTCTCGCCGAGCCGGGCCTCGGCCTCCGTCGCCGTCACCCTGACCGGTACGCCGAGCGCCTCGAAGAAGTCGGCGCTGCCGGACGCGCTGGAGACTGCGCGGTTGCCGTGCTTGGCTACGGGGATGCCGCAGGCCGCGGCGGTAAGGGCGGCCATCGAACTGATGTTGAATGTCATCATCCCGTCCCCGCCGGTGCCGCAGGTGTCGGTAACCTTGACTCCCGCGGCGAACGGCACTTTCTTGCGCCGCAGCACGGCGGCGCAACCGGCTATCTCCTCCGCCGACGGCCCCTTGGCCGCCAATGCCGCGAGCAGGGCCGCGATGCGAGCGTCGTCGAGGGCCCCGTCGGTCAAGTCCTCCATGAAGGCCTCGGACGTGGTCCGGTCGAGGTCCTCTCCCGCGATGAGGCGCTCGAGGGCGGCCTTGAACGCGAAGGGCTCGCGCCTGTATGACAGGAAGGCCTTGATGAGGAGGTCCCCTGACTCGGAGGCTATGGATTCGGGGTGGAACTGTACGCCCTCGATGTCGAGGCTGCGGTGCCTGAGTCCCATGACGTCGCCGTCGGCGCTGCGCGCCGTCACCTCCAGCTCTGGAGGCAGGCCTTCGTCGGCTACGACGAGACTGTGGTAGCGGGCGAAGGTCGCCTCGCCGCCGACGGTCCTGAAGAGGCCGCGGCCGTCGAGCGCTATCCTCTCGGCTACGCCGTGCCGTATGAATTTTGCGCCGACTATTGAGCCGCCGAACGCGTAGCCTATGGCCTGGTGGCCGAGGCATATGCCGAGTATTGGTATCCTGCCCGCGAAATGCCGTATAGCCGCCACGCTGACGCCCGCGTCCTCGGGCCGTCCAGGCCCGGGGGAAATGACGAGTCGGGTGGGGGTCAGAGCTTCGAGCCCGGACAGATCCATCTCGTTGTTGCGCACGACTACGACCGGTTCGCCCGACAGGCGCGCTATGGCCTGGTACACGTTGTAGGTAAAGGAGTCGAAATTGTCGATGATGACTGTCACGCGGCGCCTCCCTTGGCGGTCTCGGCCGCGGGATTGCCGCCGAGTGCGCAGCGCAAGGCGGCAAGTTTCTCGTTCGTCTCCTCCCATTCGCGTTCAGGGACAGAGCCGAAGACGATCCCCGCGCCTGCCTGGAGGTACCATCGTCCGTCTTTGACGAGCGCGGAGCGAATTGCGATGCAGGTGTCGAAGCCGCCGGAGGCGTCCAGGTAGCCGACGGCGCCCGCGTAGAAGCTCCGGTCGACCGGCTCCAGCTCCGAGACGATCTCCATCGCCCTGATCTTGGGCGCGCCGGAAACCGTGCCGGCCGGGAAGGCGGCGCGGAGCACATCCAGCTTGGATCGGCCCGCTGCGGGTTCACCCTCGACCTCCGAAACGAGGTGGATGACGTGGGAGAAGCGCTCCGGCTCCGTATCCTTGAGGAGTTTGACAGTGCCCGGAGCGCAGGTTCGGCCCAGGTCGTTGCGCGCCAGGTCGACTAGCATAAGGTGCTCGGCCCGCTCCTTGGGATCGGCGCGAAGTTCCTTTTCCAGCGCCAGATCCTCCGTGACCGTAACCCCGCGGCGACGCGTGCCGGCTATCGGCCGTATCGTCGCCTTGCCCTCGCGCAGGCGCACGAGGCTTTCGGGCGAGGCCCCGACGAGGGCGTAGTCCCCGAAGTCCAAGTAGAAGAGGTACGGCGAGGGGCTCGCCGAGCGGATCCGGCGGTAACCCTCCAGCGCGTCGAGGCTCGATTCGGCTACGAGGCGGCGGGAGAGGACGGCCTGGAGTATGTCCCCGGCGATGATATGCTCGCGTATCCTCTCGACGCTGGCCATATAGGCATCCCGGTCGGCCGACTCGTCAGAGACGACGACGAAGGGGACGGCCCCGGACGGCGGGGCGAGGTGGCTGAAATCGAGGTCTTCGAGCCTGCGCGAAAGCTCCGCCATCCTGGCGCCGAGGTCTATCTCGTGCTCGGCGTAGTTGAGGGCGACCGCGTGGATAGTGTCGGTGAAGTGGTCGAACACGACGTAGAGGTGTCCGACAATGAATTCAGCTTCCGGCGCGCCTATCTCGTCGGGCTTCCGGGCTATGCGGACCGTGTCGCAGCGCGCCGAGAAGTCGTAGCCGAGGAATCCTATGCCGCCGGCCGGTACGGGCAGGCCGGGCGCGATGCCTTCGTTCTGCGACGCGACATAGTCGAGCGCGTCCAGGATATCGAATCGCCCCCGCAGTGCGGCTTCCGAACCCGGCTCCGGTTGCCATTGCCGGGAGACGCCGCCCGCCACTATGGAGACGCCCCGGGCGTCCTGGCGCACGCGGAAAGCCTCGTCGGCGAGAATGATGGAATAGCGCTCCCGACCCTGCTTGAACGACGCCGACTCGAGCACGGCCCGCGCTCCGAGTTTCTTTGCCAACGTAAATGGCGTGAAGCGCTCGCCCGGCATGGCCTTCGTGATACCGTCCCGCCTTTGACCTCTCATGGTTTCTCCTCGCACGCTGTATCTATTAAAAGAAACATATTGGCGGGAAGATAGCGTGATATTGGTGATTCTGTCAATAGAAACATATCAATGGTTTATTGCGGGTCGCTATAGACGGAAAAGTGCTGGCTTTGCAATATAACGGTAGCGGATGCGAAGGGATGCGCTCGAATGGCTGATGGTAGAAGGCGAACCTACAAGTCTTCCGGCCGGACCCTGAGCGCGAGTCCTGGAAAGATGCGCACCCCCGTGGCTTCTCGATTTTCAGCTACCGACGGGAGCCCGTACCAGCCGTCTTCAAGAAAGTACATGAACAATTCGAAGGTTTCAGGATTGACTATCCAGTATTCCCGCACTCCGCGCACTTCGTAGAGCATGCGCTTTTGGGTTTGGTCTTTCATTGCGGTAACGGAATCCAGTACTTCAATTACGAAATCAGGTGCGCCCAAAACACCGATATCGAGTAGTTTCTTGTCGTCGCATACGACGAACGTGTCCGGTTGTACAATGTCACTGATATTGTCGATTAGTTCGTCACTTTTTGGCAGAAAGACATCAAGTGGTTTTACCATGTTGATTGTTGATGTAGTATACAATATTATATACTAATGTACAGGATTATGGCCATTAAAGGAGGGTGTTGATGTCACAAGAAGCGACTTTGCATATAAAACTCGATCTGGAGATGGATGAGCAGCTTGCCAGACTTGCGCGGGCAAGAAAAAGCAGCAAGGCTCGCCTGGTCCGCGACGCAATCACGGCTTTGTATCAAGTCCCTGTTGAAGAATTACCGGTACAGCAGCATCGCGCGCTTTCCGCCTACCAAGGCGGATACATCAGCATCGGAAAACTGGCGGAGGTAATGGGCCTGCATGTTCTTGCCCTGCGCTCATGGCTCGAAGAACGCGGGATTGCCCAGAACACGACTATGTCCCTGGATGATCACGAGCATGCCTGAGCCCATCGCGGACGATCGCCTTCCGCATTACTTCGACACTGTCACCCTTAGCAATTTTGCATTGTGCGACGAATTCGGGTTGCTGGTTGATCGGTATGGTGCTTCGCTTTGCCTGGCGGAACAGGTTCGGGTAGAACTGGCGGAAGGTCTGTCTGCAGGCTACATCAAACTCGGTTCGATAGAAGCTGAGATTGCACACTCCAAAATAACGGTGGCTGCAACGATGACACCCGCCGAAGCAAGCTTTTACAGGGAGTTGATCCCGATGCTCGGATCGGGAGAGGCATCATGCATCACCATGGCGCGGCATCGAAGCGGGATCGTGGTGACCGATGACCTGCTTGCCCGCCGAACCTGCACGCTTCACCGTGTTCATGTAACCGGAACCATAGGTATACTCAAAGCCATGTGCACTGATGGGCATATTTCGGTTAATGTTGCTGATGCACTGTTGGCTAGCATGGTTATACAAGGGTTCCATTCACCAGTCCGCAAAGTCAGCGATTTGTTGTAACCGGATGTTGCGGTTCGTGCCGCGATGTGCTTGTGGGAGAGACGCATATCGTAGCTTGTCAAGGATAACCAATGCCAAAGGGTTTTTTGATCCGGGTATGCGCTTGGCGGAGCTCCTCGCTAATTTCGTCATCGAAATCTTCTGCAATCGAGCCTTTTCCAGCTGATAGTCCCGGCGTACGAGGCTTCGACCTTTCTTTGATAGGCTCAAGAGACAGCAGGGCTGTAACATTCCGTGCTATTACCACCCGTTCTCCCGCCAAGGGGCAACTACCAGGATGATCACTATAGGTGAAATCAACAGGATGCTCGAATTTTCAAAGGATAGTACTACGTAAGGATAAAAATCATGAAGAAACTGCTTCGAAAGGTGCTGATCGGGTTCGGGGTTTTACCCGTCATGGCAATACTTGGGAATACAGTGTTCAGTGGAGGCGATAAAAAACTCAAGCGGCTCAGGCTCCCGTCGCGGCGACTAGTACCGCAGAGACTCCGGCTGCGGCCAATCCTGTCAACACGAATTCTGTCTTGCTGTTTCATAATTTTGAATGAGGAGGCGGGCAGCTTGTAGGTTTGCTGTTCGAGGATGGTGTATCGATAGCTGTCAATTCGCAAAATAGCGTATACCAGCATCTCGATACTGATTAAACGGGCAAATGTTACGCATTTTCATATATTCCTGGGGCTGAGTTCAATTATCAGAAGCGGACTGATGTGTTCGAATTGCAGCAAGGCATGGTGCTGTTTTTTCAATATAATGCCGGGGGCAATTTTTATCTTCCAGCATTGCGTGAACATCCCATGAAGGGTTTGCTAATAATCGCCACTCACGGGTACTGGAATATTGGTTACGAGAGCTTGAAGGCAACTATCAATTCTGATGGAAAGAGTACAAATTTTACTTTCTCCACCAGGTTCGGCAAAGACAATATCGCCAAGATCCCTGAGACAGGGGCGCATAGTATCGTTTTTACGAAGAACGGTGGTGATGAATTGACAATGACCGATGCTTTTGAAAAACCGGTTCCGGTGAAAGTTGCCGAACCGTATTCATTCGCTGTGTATCAGATACATGGCCGCAAAGCAAAATTCACTACCAGAAAAATACAGGAATGGCTTCTTGCCATCCAGGAGGCGAAGTCGTCCTTGAAGGGCTAATATTCGTTCATTGACGATTGATAACGGGCTTCTTTTTCCATCATGTCTTTGAGGATTTGACTGAGCATGGCGGAAATGCTGGTATCGTACTCGGCTGCCCAGACCCGTGCCCAGCGGACTAATTCATCGGCCAGTGCTACTGTTACATTTCGCATCGTACACCTCCACATAATTAGTGAAACACGAAAAATGTGAATTATCAAGAAATTGGCAACTTGAGACATACACCGATGCATGCTCTGTGGCCAGCTCCTTGGGTATGCCAGTTGATGGAACGTACGCTGACGACTATCGGGAATTTTGCGGGCTCTGGAGTGCTGCAGAATTGACGGCTTTCAATGCATTACAGGCTGAAAATTCCAGAATCGACCATACGGATCAGCTTGCCTGGCCCTGATACCTCGTTTTGGCCTCTCTCAACCCAAATACTTTCCTGTTATCGATTGCTCGCAAGAAAGTATCCCCTCCAGTGGCCCTTCATAAAGGATATTGCCGCCTGCCGAGCCTCCGTCCGGTCCCATGTCCACGATCCAGTCGGCCCGGCGGATGACGTCCAGATTGTGTTCTATCACTACCACAGTGTTTCCGCGGGCAACCAGAGCATCGATAATGCGCAGGAGGTTGTCGATGTCCGACATGTGGAGTCCGGTGGTCGGTTCGTCGAGGATGAAAATGTTGCCCTTCTGGTGCAGTTCCCTGGCAAGCCGCAGGCGCTGGCACTCTCCACCTGAAAGCGTGTCCAGGGGCTGGCCGAGGGTGAGGTAATCCAGGCCGATGCTGTGCAGCCCTTCCAGTTTTGTCTTTATGTCCTTGGCCTCGAAAAATCCAACGGCTTCGTCTACGGTCATTGCCATCACCTCGACGATGGACTTTCCCTTGAAGCGGTACTTCATGACGTCTTCCCGGAACCGGGAGCCGTTGCAGGTACTGCACTCCACCTCCATCTTGTCCATGAACGACAGGTTGAGCTCGATGACGCCCGATCCTTTGCAGGCCGGGCAGGCTCCATCGGAGTTGTGGCTGAACAGTCCTGCCGGTACCTTGTTTGCCGCGGCGAACGCGTTCCTTATCGACGTCATTATGTCGGTAAAGGTAGCCGGATTGGACCGGCTATTGGATTGGACCGGGCTCTGGTCTATAAGTATCGCTTCGGGGTGCTCCTGAGCAAAGACCTGATGGACGAGCGTGCTCTTGCCCGAGCCGGCCACGCCGGTGACGACTGTCAGGACTCCCAGCGGTACCCGCAGGCTGACATCCTTCAGGTTGTGCAGGCTGCTTAAGCTGCTTTCGATGAATTTCCCGGCCGTCCGGGGCGACAGGTTGAGCCGTGTTTTTTTGCCCATGTGCCTGGCTGTCAGGGTGTCGGATGTGAGGAGTCCTTCATAGTTGCCTGAGTACATGATGTGCCCGCCGCCTGAGCCGGCCTTCGGCCCCATGTCGACTATATGGTCGCCTATCCTGATCACGTCGGGATCATGCTCCACAACGAGGACGGTGTTGCCCTTATCCCGCAGTTTGACGAGGAGCTCGTTCAGGCGGTGGACGTCGCGGGGATGGAGGCCGATGCTCGGTTCGTCGAAGATGTAGAGCAGTCCGGTCAAGCTGCTGGACAGGTGTTTAACCATCTTGACCCGCTGGGATTCGCCTCCGGACAGAGTTGGCGTTTCCCTGCTCAGGTCCATGTAGCCCAGCCCTATGTCCATAAGGTTGCGGACTCGTTCACGGATGCTGTCAACGATGGGCTTTGCCCGCGGTTCGGTGAACCCCCCGAGGGCTCCAAGCAGGTCGTCAAGCTGCAACGCGGTCAGGTCGTGGATCGAATAGCCGTTGAGCTTTGATGCCAGGACCTTCTGGTTGTACCGTTTGCCGCCGCATTCCGGACACGTGGCTGTGGTGGAGAAAAGGGCCATCCGTTTTGCGCCGAGCTTGCTCGTCTCCTTCTCCGTTTTTACGTTCTGCCGCATGAAGCGTACGGCCAAGCCCTCGTATGTGGCGTTGAAGTCATTGTCCTGGTAATTGAGGGCAACCTTCCGCGGCTTGGCGTGGACCAGCTGGTGCCATTCTTCGGGGCTGTAGTCCCGCAACTTCTTGTCGTTGTCGAAGAAACCCGACTCGGCATAGGTTTTCCAGTAGTAGGAACCCGGGTTGAAGC
>CAZKJA010000049.1:0-7104 GCA_964552925.1 uncultured Treponemataceae bacterium | reverse complement strand
GGTTGAAGCCGGGTAGCAGAATCGCACCTTCGTTCAGGGATTTCTCCCTGTCCAGCGCGTTTTCGGTGTTGAGGGTGATGATCCGCCCGATGCCTTCGCATTCGGGGCACATGCCCAGGGGATCGTTGAACGAGTAGGCGTTGCCGTACCCTATGTGCGGATCGGCGAAACGGGAAAACAGCAGCCGCAGGAGGGCGTTGATGTCGGTAGCGGTTCCGAGCGTCGAGCGGGCGTTGCCGCCGAGCCGGTGCTGGTCGATGACGATGGCCGTGGACAGGTTGTTTATCTCGTCGACTTCGGGCCGCCTGTAGCGCGGCAGGAACAAGCGGGTAAAGCTGCTGTACGTCTCGTTCAGCTGCCTTCCCGCTTCCTGGGCGATCGTGTCGAAAACGATTGACGATTTTCCCGACCCGGACACGCCGGTGAACACAGTAATCTTGTTCCTTGGCAGACGGAGGCTTATGTTTTTAAGGTTGTTTTCCCGTGCGCCAACGACCTCGATGAAACCTTGATCCATGGAGCCTCCGAAGCGGGGTTGATGAGCCAGTGTGCCTGGAGAGGGCGTCCGCGTCAACCATCAATTGTTCCGGCTTCATGCCCAACTTTGGTGTAAGTTGACAGTGCGCATCGAAGGCATCCTGAGAACTGGCGTCCCGAAATAAATTTGTCAACCCTGATGGAACGCACGCGCTCGCAAGAACGGATTGCCCTTCGAAGGTCTGTCCCCGTTTGTGACCAGTACAATTCGAGAGCAGGGGGCGGTCTGGTAGCGTGTCATTGGAATTGTATTTGAACCATTTCAATGGTATGATTGAACCATGGAGGAGCACCATGAGTTCGTTTACCATCCATGCCTTGGATCATAATCTTGACCAGCGGCTTTCCCTGGAAGCCAAGCGAAGCAGGAAGAGCAAGAATCAGTTCGTAAAAGATATTCTGGCCCGCTCCTTGGGTATGCCCGTAGATGGAAAGTACGCCGACGACTATCGCGAATTCTGCGGGCTCTGGAGCGCTGCAGAGATGGCGGCTTTCAATGCGTCACAGGCTGAGAATTCCAGGGTGGACTTTGGGGATTGGTTGCCGTGAGCCGTGTGCTCGTCGATACCAACGCGTATTCAGCTCTGATGGCCGGCGATGGCCGCGTCGCCGATGAACTGGCAAAAAGCGAGGCGATAGTGCTCTCACCCATAGTCATCGGAGAATTGCTGGATGGCTTTCTAAGCGGCACGCGTGCGGACGAAAACCACGCCGTGCTCGCAAGGTTCCGGGAAAAGCCGCGAACCGTCTGTGTGCCGATTACCGATACTACCGCGGAGTGGTTTGCCGAGATCAAGCGTATGCTCAGGAAAAAGGGGAAGCCCATCCCTGCCAACGATGTATGGATCGCAGCAAGCTGTATGGAACATGGATGCAGGCTCTTGAGTTTCGATGCGCACTTCAATGTGATCGACGGGTTGTTGAGGGTTCCCGGTCTGGGTTGATACGGCGGGAGACCGTGCTACACCCTCGGGGTCAGACTCCAGGGACCATAGAGGCAAATAGCCATTTCCCCGACGGCCAAGCTATACATTACGCCCTCAATCATAGTATCTTTACACTTCGGCCCGCCCCGCCAGAGCGGGGCCCGTTGTGACCGTTTCGACGCACCAAAGGCCGAGTGCCGACACCTGAGAGGATCCAGACCATGCCCAATATAACCGCCGAGCTGCTCGCCCCGGCGGGCAATCCCGAGGCGCTCGACGCCGCGATCGGCGAAGGCGCCGACGCCGTCTACCTCGGGCTCAAGACCTTCAACGCCCGCATGCGCACGAGCAACTTCGCTTACAGCCAGTTCGAAGCCGCTGTGGAGTCCCTGCACAAGCTCGGGAAGCGGCTTTACGTGACGGTGAACACAGTCTTCGAGCAGCGCGAGGCGGACAGGATGTACCAGCTCCTCCAATACCTCGAGCGCGTCGGCCCGGACGGCGTGATAGTCCAGGATCTCGGCGTCGTCAAGATGGCGCACGACAACTTCCCCGGGCTCAGGCTGCACGCCTCGACGCAGATGAACGTCGGCACGGCCGCCGGGGCCAACTTCCTGTCCAAGATTGGCTTCAAGCGCGTCGTGCTGTCCCGCGAGCTGTCGCTCGAGGAAATGAAATCGGTGCGCTCGGAGACAAACGTCGAGCTGGAGACGTTCGTCCACGGCGCGCTATGCGTCAGCGCGTCCGGGGTCTGCCTGTTCTCGAGCTACCTCGGCGGGCGCTCTGCCAACCGCGGCGCGTGCACGCAGGCCTGCCGCCGCATATTCTCCGAGGAGAGCCGCGACGGGTACTTCTTCAGCCCGGACGACCTTCAGCTGGTCGAGAAGGTGCCCGAGCTGGTCGAGGCCGGCATCGACACCTTCAAGATCGAGGGGCGGATGAAGAGCTCCGAGTACGTGGGCTCCGTCGTCGCCGCGTACCGCTACATGCTCGACAACTGGCGTTTCGACCGCGAGCGCGCCGCCAGCAAAGCCTCGGCGATGCTGCAGGGCGACTTCGCCAGGCACAAGACGACGTTCTGGTTCGACGGAACGGCAGCGCCCAACTTCATACGGCCAGACCAGGCCGGCGGCACCGGCATCCCTCTTGGCAAGATCAAGGTTGTCCGCGTGTTCGACGAGAAGCGCTGGATCCTTGTGCGCAGCCTCGAGGGCATAGCCGAGGGCGACTCGATACGCGTCCACGGCCACGGCGATACCGGCAGGTCGACAGCCCGCGTCCGGGGCGTAATGGAGAAGCCCGAGGGCCTGTACCTGCAGGTCGACGGCGAGTTCGGCCCCGAGGACGAGGTGTACCTCGTGCAGACCAAGTCGATGTCGAAGCGCTACAAGCCGGTGCTGCCGTCGTCACTATCGAAATATCACGCCTTCCCGAGCTACGATTCGGCGCCCAGAGCCGAATTCCCCGCGATACCGAAGAACCGGCTCGTAGTCCTGCCCGACGGGCTGTACTCTATGGTCAGCAGGGTCCAGGACCTGCACACGATCCTCACCGACCGGCCGGAGAAAGCCATCTTGCGCCTGTCGCGCAAGAACGCCGAACTGCTGCGTCGCCACGAGAAGGAGACCCCGTTCAAGCGTGATACGCTAATTATGTCGCTGGAGCCATATTTCCCGCAAGGCGATGCGACGTGGCTCGCCGAAGAACTCGATTACTGGATAGGCAAGGGGCAGCGAATCTTCATCGCGAACAATCTTGGCCACCTCGCCTTGCTCAAGGGGCGCGACGTGTCCGTCGTGGCGGGACCCTGGCTGTACGCCTTCAACTCGTGGGCGGCCGCGTTCCTCCTGGGCAACGGCGCCGACTTCATAGTACCGCCGCTGGAAATCTCGAAGCAGGCCTTCGGACGCATGACCGAGGTCGTGCCCGCGAAAAGCCTGTTCCCCGTCGTCTTCGCGTATCCGCAGCTGTTCACTATACGCTCGGACATGGGCGAACTGTTCGACCTGCGCTTCCTCCGCGACCGCGACGGCGACGAGTACGAACTCGTGTCGTCGCCAGACGGCTCGGTGGTGATACCGATCAAGCCGTTCTCGCTCGTCGACCGCATTCCCTTCCTCCGCAAGGACGGGGCGAGCAAATTTATCCTGGACTTCAGTTTTATCGACCTCAAGAAACAGGTGTACAAGCGCGTGGTCCAGGCCGCGCGTGACGGCATCGTCCTGCAGGACACCGGCCGCTTCAACTGGAAGGATGGTTTCTGGAATCCGGAAGAGGAAGCCGCCCAGACACGGGCATCCGATTCGGGTGCACGGACCCCAGGCAAGCCAGCGGGCGAATCTGCCGCGGAAGGTGGCAAGGCCAGACCGGGGGGACGAACTTCAGGCGCTGCCGGTCAGGGTAGCGGCGGTGGCGATCGATTGGGACGCGGCCGTGCGGTTGCGGCAAGCCCGTCGGCATCAAAGACAGGCGCCGCGCCCAGGACAGGCGGCCGCAAGGCTGACAGGCCAGGCCGCGGCGGTCATCCCTGGAAGGTGGCCCTGGCGGAGGGGCGCGCACCCAAAGCGGATGGGGGATCTGCCGATGGCGAACGTGGCCGAAACGCGCCGGCACGTGACCGGCCGGCAGGTAGATCGGCAAGCAGGCAGACAAAGCCAACGGGATCATCGAGGGACGCCCCGCGCGGGGTGTCGAGGCAATCCGACCGTACAAGCGCCAATGCGCCGGCCAGGAAATCTTCCGCCCCAAAACCCGACAGGCCAAGGAAGCCGCGGGGATAAAGTAATTTCCAGGTTTGACCCCTGGTACGGGAAAGCCGCCTTGACACATGGTGAAACGCTGGAAAATACTTCGTTCATGGCGATCGAAGCACGAGTCCGCGTTCACAATTCCACCAAGGCGCCATGAAGGTATTCCTCCTCGCGCAATACGATGTCGGAAATATCAACAACTGGTCGGGTACGCCGTTCTTCCTGAAGGAGTCCTTGATCGGCCAAGGCGTCGAGGTTGACTTCGTCCGCGACGATTCTTTCTTCAATTTCGATGGGGATGGGGACCCAAGGCGGTTTTTCGTCAACCAGGCCGCGGACAGGCGTTCCGAGGAGCTACCAGCCGCGGCACGGGGATGCGATATCCTGATCGCACTCGGCAGCGCGCTTGTATTCTCCGGGATGCGGACGGATAAGCCGAAGGTCCTGTACACGGACGCGACAGTCGCGACAGTCCTTGAGTATTACGGGATTGGGGACGATATTCCAGCCGTTTCGAAGGTAGAGATACTGGAGCGTGAAGCGGTCAGCATGCTGGCTTGCGATCACGCCGTATTTTCGTCGAAATGGGCGGCTGGCCGCGCGCTCATCGAGTATCCGTCGCTCCACGGAAAAACGAGCGTAATACCATTCGGAGCCAACGTGCCGGGCGAATCCATCCCCGACGATATCGCGGCAGTGATCGCGGGCAGGAATACTGATGTCTGCGACCTGTTGTATGTCGGCAAGGATGCTCAGCGGAAGCGTCTCGACTTCGCGTACGAGGTTTGCGTCAATCTGATCGGGATGGGTACGGACGCCGTCCTTCACGTGGTCGGGATAGACGGGTTGCCGGAAGCGCCATTCGGGGGCAAGCTCCGCTCCTGGGGCTATCTCGACAAGGCCAAGCCAGCCGACATGGATACGTACCTTCGCCTGCTCCGCCAGTGCCACTTCATGATCCTGCCGAGTATCGCCGAATGCTTCGGTATCGCGCTCGTCGAGGCGAACGCATTCGGTATGCCCGCGTTGGCGGCGGAGACCGGCGGCATCCCCGCGATCATCGCCCCCGGCGTCAACGGCCAGCTGTTTTCCTTGAACGCCCCGGCGGAGGAGTACGCGGAATACATTCATGATCTCCTCGCCTTCCGCGCGCGCTATGGGGAACTATCGTCCACTTCATGGAAGGAGTATAAGGCTCGCCTCTCATGGGAAACGTCCGGACGATCCTTGGTAAAACTCCTGTCCGGCTTGACAAGCAGACTTAAATAAAAACAATTCAGCGTGGAGGACGGCATGAATAAAAAGTTGGGTCTGGGTTTCCGTCTCGCTTTGCTCATTCCCGCCATGTTCCTGACGTCGCTTCCGGCCATGGCGGACGCATCTATATCCCGGATCCGCATAGCGGTGGCGCCCTTCCAGAATATCTCGAGCGATCCGGCGCACGACTGGCTATCGGCCGGTATCGCTGAGGCGCTCACTTTTGGCTTGTCCCAGGTCGCGCGGCTCCAGGTTGTCGAGCGCCAGGGAATGGACCGCATCCTCGAGGAGTATGAATTGAGTCTGTCGGGGCTGGCTATCCCCGAGACGGCCAGCAGGGTCGGGAAGCTCGTGAGCGCCGATTTTTTGCTCTTGGGGAGCTTCCAGGTGTCCGGAGATTCCGTTCGCGTTATCTGCAGGGTCGCGGAAGTGGCCAGCGGTTTGGTCGCAAAGGGGTATTCCTGGTCCAGGACCAATTCCATCCAGAATATTTTCTTCCTCCAGGACGAGCTCATCGACGATGTCGCGAACAGTTTTGAGATATCGATCGAATCCGGGGAGCAAGCCAGGATCGCTTCGATCTCGAAGGACCTGGGACAGAATCTCGATGCCTACAAACTGTACCTGAAGGGCAGGCAAGCCTTCTTCAAGGTCACGCCTGAAAATTATGAATTGGCTATCGATTATTTCAGGAAGGCGCTAGCGCTCAGCCCGGATTACGCGCTCGCCTTGGCCGGCATGTCCACGGCTTACCTGTACTGGGGCTATGAGCGTAGCTGGAACGGGCAGAGTTATCTGGAAAAGTACGAGGAAGCCGTCAAGTCCGCGGGGAGGGCTATCGAACTGGCTGGAAATCTTTCGGAGACCCATACCGCGCTGGCGTTGATATATGCGTACTGGTTGCCGGAACCAAACCTTCCAATGACGCGCCAGTACGCCGAGAAGGCTATCGCCATCAATCCCAACAACGGGGAGGCGTATTTCGCGATCGGGAAGGCGTTCAAGGACGTTTCCTACCTGAAGATGGCACTCAAGCTTAACCCGAATTACATTCTCGCCTACAACAAGCTCGGCCTCATCTACTTCGAGCAGGGCAAGTACTCGATGGCGATGGAAATGCACCAGACTTCCGTGCGGCTTAACCCCTCATACGCGATCGAGTGGGCCAATCTCGCGTATGCATGGTATGCGATGGGCGATTACCGGCGCGCATCGGATGCCATCGACAAGTCGATCAAACTGAAACCGGATCTCCAGCCAGCCTACGAGTTGCGGGCGATGATTCGCCAGAAATTGCATGAACAGGACTGACGTGGATGCTCGGCGGGCAAGGTGCCGCGTTTCCGGCGGCGCGCGCTAGCTCCGTTCTACGACGACCCGGCACATGACGGCACCGGCTTTCGCCTGGACCAAAACCAGGGTGTATCCGTGATGGTCCTCGAGCCGGTGCGTGCCATTCGAAACCGACACCCCGAAGCCGTTCGGGTACTGCAGTTCGGGTATATAGATCTCGGTCTCCTGCCCGATCCCGTCCCCGGCCAGCCCGGTCACGCCTGAGCCAGCCGCCGCAGCCCGCTCCCCCGGCTCGAACTCCAGCTCGAACCTGCCTGAACGGCGGTCGAAGCGCATCAGGG
>CAZKJA010000048.1:0-14960 GCA_964552925.1 uncultured Treponemataceae bacterium | reverse complement strand
AAAATGTTCAACCGTGCTCCGCGCGACCGATTGTCCACGGTAGTTCCTTGCGGTTGGATCAACTACAATGCTCGAACCATACCAAGAAGCAGGGGAATCCTTCAGAAAGTCGATTGATAATAAATACGAAAATCATGGATTTGTGCCAAGTGTAACCAGTCCAACGACTTATAAAAATTGCGACAACGCCTCTGGTTCGAACCGGGACTTAAAGTGGAAGTGCAGTCGTACTCATTTTGATGTGCATGCATGCAGGATGTTACATAGCGTTACATCAACCCAAGGAGAATACCGGCTCGAATGCCTCGATGATACGCTTCTTGACATCTTCGATCTGGCCGGTTATGTGAAGGCCCGCAGCCAACCTATGCCCGCCTCCGCCAAATAGCGCAGAAATTGCCGCGACGTCGATTGATTCGCGGGACCTGAAACCCACGGTACAATCGCTTGCGCTTTCCTGCCGTATGACTACCGCCACTTCCATGCCGGCAATCGTCAGAAATAACTGGTACAACATATCCGAATCCCTGCTGACAAGGCCGTAACTTGCTTGATCAGCGAGATTCAAGGTCGAGAGGATGAGTTTGCCATCGAACAGCGATTCCGCCCTTAGAAGCAATTCGCCGAGCAATTTTCTCGATGCGAAAGGTTTCCCGCCGTTCATCATCGCAAAGGCCCGTTTGGGGGAAGCGCCCGCCGCTACCAGCCTGGCCGTCTCGGCGAAGATTTCGGCCGACTTCTCGTCCAGATGCCTGAAGAAACCGGTATCCGTACAGAGTCCGAAGAGGAGGAATTCCGCTTCTTCCTTCGTGGGGCCAAAGCCGCTTGCCTCGATGATACGTTGGACCAGGCAGGTGACCGCCGGAGCGCTTGTATCAACGTAGCGGACATCGCCACCAGCCTCGCCCGATGCATGGTGATCCACGAAGGCCACGGGGGTATCGGCGGGCAACTCATCGACAATGCTGCCGATCCGCGAAAGGGACGAGCAGTCAAGAACGATGATGCCGCGGGATTCATCGGCAGGTTTTTCGAAATGGGCGGCGAATCGTGGAGACCATGTTGCGATTTCCGTCCTCGTGAAAGGACCGGAGGACAACAACACTGTTTTTTTCCCGCATCGTTCAAGGAAGGAACCCAACGCGAGTTGGCTTCCGATGCAATCGCCGTCGGGTTCCTTGTGGCCGACTATATAATACGTCGAATAGCTGCCAATAAAATCGAGAATGCCTGATGCATCGAGCAACAAATTAGTATTCACCTGGTTTCCTGTCGGAGGATTTCTGGGAGCTTAGCCGGGATGTCGAGGATATGGCAACCCGGCGGTAAGTGCCGGGTCGCCTTTCCATGAGTATCAGAACTCCAGTTTTACCGTTTCAACCTTGAACTTGTCGCCTGGGTCGCCTTCGATGGTACCCCATGTGGAATCATTCATGTTTTCGAGCACATACAGTTTTAAGTGACTGAACGAGCCATCGGACTTGTAATATACGACAAGGTACGGATACTGGGGACCCCTGCCCCGGATCAGCATCGCCTTGCCTCCAGAGACGAACCAAGTGCTTGGTATGTACAATTCCGCGAATGAAGCCTGTCCTTTGCGATATACGATCTTGTAGCCTTGCGAATGGGAATACACCCTGCTCACGTCGATACGCACGGGATATAGGTCGGACGCCATCCGGATCGAACCGGATTTATCCAGTCCATTGCCCGAACCGGATGCCGCGGTAGACTCCTGGGCGAAGGCTACAGACGCCACTACGATCAGGGCAATCAGTATCATCGTTCGTTTCATGAGTTCCTCCATGCCTGCTTTCCGGGAATCCGCTCCCCGGTTCCAAGCCCCCGACACAATCCAGGAGGCTTGATGTATAGTATACTTCGGGCCAAAATTATCCGCAATGCTTTGGAAGCGCTTGAGCGAGGCGGCTAAAAACGGCGATACTAGGCCCATGACGCAGAAGGAATCATCCCTCGCGAGGTCGATGTTCGATACGCTCGTTCCGCTATGGCCGGACAAAGGTTCGCCGCTTTCCCACCAATCCTGCTTCGAGCTTCTTATCGCCGTCATCCTCTCGGCCCAGTGCACCGACGAGCAAGTCAACAAGGTGACGCCCATATTGTTCGAAAACCATGGGAGCCCTCAGGCAATGGCTTCCGCCCGGCTGGAAGACCTGGAGGCGATCGTCAGGACCACTGGCTTCTACCATGCCAAAGCCGCCAACATCATCGCTGCTTCGAAGATGATAATCGATACGTTCGCAGGCAGAGTTCCCGATACCATTGACGAGCTGACACGCTTGCCTGGCGTTGGGAGGAAAACCGCAAATCTCGTCGTCAGCGTATGCTTCGGCAAGCCGGGGATAGTCGTCGATACGCACGTACTGAGGGCGGCCAGGCGTCTAGGGCTCGCGCCTACGGACGACCCGGCAAAAAGCGAACGGATGATAGGCGCCGCGCTGCCCGAATCGGACTGGTCAGCCTTTTCATATGCCTTGAACCGCCATGGGAAGTACGTATGCAAAGCCAGGAAGCCGCTGTGCCGAAGCTGTCCCCTCGCGGCGATGTGCCCCTCGGCCGAATCCTTCCTCGCGAAAGCCGACCAGGATTGAACAAGGTTCAGGCGCCCGTGCCATGGCATGCGTTGCATCTGTCATGGATATCGAAGATCCGATAAGCGAATACGCGCTAACGCACTTCGGGATACGCTACCTCTACCCCTATCAAAGGCTCGTCGTCGCCAATGTGCTCGATGCGATAGACGCCACGCCAGAGTCGGACAGCCAAGCGCGACAAATAGTCATCCTGCCGACCGGCGCGGGCAAAAGCCTCTGTTTCCAGTTGCCGGCCGGGTTATGCCCCGGGCCTACGCTGGTAGTGTACCCGCTCCTGGGCTTGATGGCCGACCAAAACAGGAGGCTTGAGCACACCGGCCTGGAAGTGGCAGTACTCAAGGGAGGCATGGAAAGCGAAGAGCGGCTGCGGGTTTACGAGTCAATACGTTCGGGTGAGGCACGAGTGATAATTACAAACCCGGAAATGCTAGCGATGCCAAGGATTCTCGAGTTGCTGGCCGGCGCCAAGGTCTTTCACTTCGTGGTTGACGAGGCACATTGCGTCGCCGAATGGGGAGACGGTTTCAGGCCTTCGTACCTCGCGCTCGGCGATGCGATCGCCGCCATCGAACCTCGTATCGTCACCGCATTCACCGCGACGGCATCTCCCCCGATCCTCGAGCGGGTCGCTGAAATACTGTTTGGTTCGATTCCCTACCGTTTGATTTCCGGTGCCCCCGACCGGCCGAATATCAGGTATGAGGTCCTTCCGACGCTGTCGATGTCGAGGAGCTTGCGTACCGCGATCGACACCCTTCCGCGACCAGCCATCGTTTTTGCAAGCTCAAGAAAATGCGTGGAACTGATATCCGATGACCTGCGATCGTCAAGACCGGGACTCGATGTCCGCTTCTACCACGCAGGCCTGGAAAAGCAGGAGCGCAGCGCGCTGGAAGCGTGGTTCATGCTCTCCGCCGATGGGGTGCTTTGCGCGACAACAGCCTACGGGATGGGAATGGACAAGCCCGATATTCGCGCGGTAATCCACTATGGCGCACCGAGGTCGGTGGAAGCGTATCTTCAGGAATCCGGCCGTGCGGGGCGGGACGGCGGACCATCGAAGGCGTTGCTCATCCGCCTGGCCCTGCCGGGCGACTATCTGCGGGAACAAGGGCACGAGTGCCGTTCAACGGAAACCGGCGTGACCGAATCGAAGGCGGAGGCGATGGCCCGCTACAGGCAGGATACGATGACACGGTATGCTACGGCGCGTTATGGCTGCCGGCGCTCATTCCTTCTGGAAGCTTTGGGAGGCGAGAACACGCGGCATATAGCCTGCCACTCTTGCGATATCTGCGAAGGCACGGCGACATCCACGGCCGATGGCTCCGAGGCGATTATGTCAATCTTAGCGCGGCACCGCAGGCGCTTGACCCGGTTCGAGTTCACGCTCTTCGCGTCGGGGAAGCGGGGATGCCATGCGGGGCCGTACTTTGGTTCGCTGGGAGCATGGCTTGCCGACGAGCTTGAAGAGGCTATCGGAACCGCAATCGGGATAGGAATCTTGATTATCCGAAGGAAATGGCCATGGAAAGGAAGGCTGGTCCCTGGCTGGAAGCGTTAATCCGGCAGCATGTCTTCATCTTCATCCGCCGGCTTCCCGTCTTCCGCAGCCAGCGTTGGAGGGGTCTTGGACCGCTTGGCAGACATCTTCACGCGTGGACGTCCATCTGTTCTCCAGGGATCGGCTACGTACCTGACGAGCAACCAGAAAATCACAAAAGCCAGCAGGGTCGCGAGAGTCTCCCATCGCATTATCACGTCGTAGGTGAGGCGAAGCCTATCAATTATGGAAAAATCACGGCCCACGCAAGCCCCCTGTCAAATTTGAAACGACGATTCGTCCAGCATCGCCGGATCGACGACCCCTGCGTACAATGATCGATGCAGGCTTTCCATTGCGTCCTGCTCGGCATTGAGGAAGGCGATGCCGTAGAAGTCGCTATGCTTGTCTTCCAAGCGCCTGGCCACGCGCCCCATTATCGAGACCGTCCCGTCTTCCTGCTCCTTCGATAGGACAACGTTCAAGATTGTCCCAACCTTGAGTTTTACCTTGAACCCTGGCTTTGACATCGAAAACAGGCAACCGGTAGAGGATAGATTGACGATTTGGGGTCTGTAAGGATCAGGGATTGTGCTTTCGTCGACCTTGAAATAATTGTTTGACTTGAGGCTATGAGCGAGGATTCGAGAAAACTCCCACGCAAAATCGACCGCACGATAATCCAGAATCGTTTTTCTCGATTCATCGTTCATCAGGTATACATAACCTATCACGTATTGGTAGTAGAGGACCGGGCTGAATAGTTCCGAGACTATTCCCATGGCCGATTTTTCGGTCCGGCTTCTTTCAAGGGCCGATCCTTCCAGGAATATGCTTGGCCCTTCGTATGCGTCCGCCATCGACTGGGTGATTATTCTGCCCTCAGGATACGGGTCAGCGGAAGGCAAAGGGCCATGCATGCTCGTGATGAGAAGAGTCCTCCCCGCATCGGCGACGAGTTTCTCTTCGATACTTTCGGGTCCGCGCCCCTTGTTGAACATCACGATGCCGTTCCGGGAATACATTGTCGAGGCCATCGCCGTAAAGCTATCCAAGAGACCCGCTATTGAGCCAACGTCGAAGCCAGCGCTCAACGCCGGCATCTCGAGGTTGGAATATTCGTTGGATTCCGGGGAATCGATGCAGATCTTATCGTTCTGCATAAAAAACTCAAGTAGCAGATCTTTCGGGGGCGGCAAGCGTACGGCCTTCCGCTGGGGAGACTTTATGAGATTTTCCGGCAACCCTATCATCAAGTCGCCGCCGGATACCTTGGTGATCTTCGCCGGAAATGTGACACGCTGGTTCTGGTAAGACAGGAATACGGAAACGGCTTCCCATGGCCGGAACGCTTCGGCTTCCCTTGGGATTCCGCTCAGGCACAACATATCCTTGTCGAAGGATTTGATCTGTCCCCCGATGCTTTTACCCGTGCCAAACACGAGGACGCGCCCTTTTGTCTTGTGGATCTGGTTAAGGATGAACTCTTTCTCTATAAAAGTAACCAGTTTTGCCATGTAGATTCCCCTGTTTTCGCTTATTTACATTATCGGAACCTCGCAGGAAAAACCGGATGCCTTATGCAAGGCGCCGAATATCCCAGGTTACATTCCCGTGATTATATCAGCTCAAGCCGATTTGGTATAGAAATCACGTTGCCTATGTGATTTCAATCCACCTGCCGGTATTGAAAAACACCGGCCCTTGAGCGTAGTATAAACGTATCGAAACGAAACACTCGATGGCAAAATGAAACAACTTCGAGCGTGGAAGGATGACGGCATGGCACAATGGAAGCGTATTGATGAAACAGCCGGCTGGAAAAACCTGGAAGGCCGCAAGGCAGAGCACCTGCGGTCGGTCTTGACCCCGGAGCGCCTTGCCGCCAGGATTATCAATGCGGGGGGCGGACTATCGTATTCATACGCGGCCATGGATGCCGACGAGAAAACCATCGACGCCCTGGGCGACATCGCAGGGGAACTCGATCTCCTGGGGCAATACAATGCGGTTGCCACAGGCGAGACAATGAACATCGGGGAAAAACGCATGGTACTCCATCACCTGACGCGAGGTGAGCCTTGCGGGAAGGTGTTCAAGGATGGTCGTGATTTCCATGCATTCTACGATTCGGAGCGTGAAAGGATAGCCGATTTTGCCGGTCGGGTAAGGTCAGGAAGCCTGGTCGGATCCACGGGGAAGAGATTCGAAAGGGTCGTGCAGGTAGGCATAGGCGGATCGGACCTCGGGCCGCGCGCGCTGTACCTGGCGCTCGAACAATGGGCGCGCGAACGGGGAAGGCTGGCACTGAAGGCCTCGTTCATAAGCAATGTCGATCCAGATGACGCCAACGGCGTCCTTGCTGGCATCGACCCGGAGACGAGCTTGTTCATACTCGTGTCCAAGAGCGGCACAACCCAGGAAACCCTGGCCAACGAGGCGCTCGTCAAGGCGGCTCTGGCCTCGATCAAGGGCATCGATCCATCGAAGCATCTGGTCGCTGTCACGAGCGAATCCAGCCCCCTCGCGCACAATCCGGCGTATCTGGATTCATTCTACATAGATGATTTCATAGGGGGGCGTTACAGCGCCACGAGCGCGGTCGGGGGAGTGATACTCTCGGTCGCCCTGGGTCCTGATACCTTCAAGGATATGTTGGCCGGCGCCGCGCAGGCTGATATGCTGGCATTGGGAGCAGACATCCGGAACAATGCCGCACTCCTCGATGCGATGCTCGGGGTATACCAACGCGACGTGCTCGCGCGCCCAAGCGTTGCGGTCCTCCCCTACTCGCAGGCATTGTCCCGATTCCCAGCGCATTTGCAGCAACTCGACATGGAATCCAACGGCAAGAGGGTCGACCGGTACGGGAAGCCTGTGCCTCTACCCAGCGGCCCGGCAGTGTTCGGAGAGCCGGGCACCAACGGCCAGCATTCCTTCTACCAGATGCTTCACCAGGGTACGGACATAATCCCCCTCCAGTTCATAGGCTTCAGGAAGAACCAGACGGGATTCGATCCCGAATTCGAGGGTTCCACGGGCAGGATGAAGCTGAACGCGAACCTGGCGGCGCAGATAGTCGCCTTCGCGGTCGGAAAGGATGACGCCGATCCAAACAAGCGCTTCCCCGGCGGCAGGCCTTCGACCCTTATCTTCGGCGAAGAGCTCGATCCCGGGGCCCTCGGTGCGCTCCTGGCCCACTACGAAAACAAGGTGATGTTCCAAGGTTTCGCGTGGAACCTCAACTCCTTCGACCAGGAAGGCGTCCAGCTCGGCAAGAAATTGACGAGCGCGGTGCTGTCACCCGGAGGACCTTCGGACAAGGCGCTCGCGGCGTACGCCAGGCTGCTCGGGGCTCTGTGAGCGGTTCGCGCCTGGACACAGCAACGCGCCCGCCGTGCATCGCTTTTACCGGCGGCGGGACCGGAGGCCACGTATACCCCGGCATCGCCGTCATAGAAAGCCTGCGCACGATGTGGGCCGGCAGGATTGTATGGATCGGTTCCGGCAAGGATGTCGAACGCAAAGCGGTGGAATCGGCCGGCCTCGAGTTCTTCGCCATACCTTCGGGGAAATTCCGCAGGTCCTTTTCCATACGGAACCTGAGCGACGCGCTTCGGGTGCTCTCTGGCTTCTTCGCGGCCAGGCGCATCCTGGGCAAGCTTCGTCCTCTTGTACTGTTTTCGAAAGGCGGGTACGTGAGCGTGCCGCCTTGCATGGCCGCGGCGAGCCTGGGCATTCCTGTGATCACGCACGAATCGGACCTGACGCCGGGGCTCGCGACCAGGCTGAACGCGAGGCGTGCAGCGCGCATCCTCCTGAGCTGGGACAAGAGCCTGGACTACTTGCCCTCTTCCCAGCGGGGCCGCGCTTCGGTGGTCGGCAATCCTGTCAGGTCGGCCGTCGGCAAGGGCGATGCCAAGAAAGGGCGGGCCTGGCTCGGTTTCGATGCCTCCCTGCCGGTGGTTTTGGTGCTTGGCGGCAGCCAAGGGGCCTTGCAAGTCAACGACCTGATCGAAGCAATACTGCCTTCACTCTCGGGCAAGGTACGCGTAGCCCACCAGAGCGGACCGGGCAACCCGCCGTGCCATGAGCCGGACGAATCGTACAAGGGTTTCGAATTCATAGGGGAAGAGTTGCCGGATGTATTGGCCGCGGCCGATATAATCGTAGGCAGGGCAGGCGCCGGCACTGTGTGGGAAGGAGCCGCGTCCGGCGTCCCAATGGTGTTCATACCCCTCGCGGGAAGCGGCAGTCGCGGCGACCAGGTCGAGAACGCCAGGTTGCTCGCCGATTTCGGCGCCGCCGTGTGCCTTGCCGGCAGGGAGGCTGTCCCGGAACGCCTGCTTTCCGAGATACTACGACTCGCGGGTTCGGCCGGACTACGCGAGGAAATGGCGGGAAAGGCACGAAGCCTGGCAAGGCCCCAAGCAGCCAGGGTCATCGCCGGCATCATCGTCGAACTCGCTGGAAAGGAACCATAAGACATGAACTCGCTCGATTATGTGCTCCTGGCTATCATCGCGGTAGCGGCCCTACGTTGCTGGTTCAGGGGAATCATAGGCGAAGTCCTGTCAACGGCCGCGCTTGTCGGCGGGCTCCTGGCTGGAATATTCTTCTACCGACAGATAGGCGCCTGGATATCGACGCTCGTCGCGCTCGGGGGCATTGAACCGTTCGTTGGTTTTATAGCGTCGTTCGCCGTCGTATTCATAGTTGTTAAAATCATAGAGCGATCGTTGCGCAACGTCCTTGAAAACCTCAACCTCGATTTCCTCGACAGGATCCTGGGCTTTGCCTTCGGCGCGCTTGAAGGCGTCATCATCTCGACGATAATCCTGCTCGTATTGCGATACCAGCCGATTGTAAATGTCGAAGCCCTGCTGGAAGGAAGCCTCGTGGCGCGTATACTGCTGCCCATAGTAGCAGAACGCTTCCCGACCACAATCGAAGGTGTCTCGATAATCGCCGCGGCGCGGAAAGCCTGAAGCTTGTGTTCGAGAACATTCTCGGCCAGGATGAGATAGGTGACCGCCTGCGTTCCGACCTGATTGGAGACCGCCTGCCCCGCTCGATGCTTTTCGAGGGGCCGCCATTATCAGCAAAACTCAGTTCGTCACTTGAGTTGGCGAGGGTCCTGTCGTGCGAACGCGATGCGGCCTGGAACTGCCCGTGCCAGCAGTGCGCCCGCCACAGGACCTTGTCGCACCAGGATGTCATGCTCTTCGGACCCAAGACCTTCCGGGCGGAACTTTCAATTGGCGCTCAGATGCTCGGGCGATCACCCGGCCCGGCGGCCCGGTATTTTTTCATTCGAGCGGCACGCAAGCTGATTCGCCGCTTCGACGCGGAATTGTACGCGGGCGAGGAAGCACGGCTAGCCAAGGCCCTGCCCCATGTCCGCAGCGTCATGGAAGGCCTCGACGGCTTGTCTCCGATGTGCGCGATTGACGACGAAAGCGCGGCGAAGGATGCGAACAAACTCCTGTCGGTGTGCGTCAAGCTAGAGGATCTCATGCCGGCGACGACCCCGGTATTCCAGATTCGGGCGATGGAGTACTGGGCAAGGCTGGCGCCGTTGGGAAAGAAGAAAACAATAATCCTGGAACACGCCGACAGCATGCAGGAGGTTTCGCGCAACGCGCTTCTCAAGATACTCGAAGAACCGCCGGAACGGGTCGTGTTCGTGCTGACCACCACGCGCAAGAGGGCTATCATGCCCACAATATTGTCACGGGTTCGAAGCTACCGTTTCCTGCAGAGATCGGAATCCGATTCACGGAAAGTCATCGAACGCATTTTCCGTGACAACGCCTCGACGAGCGCCGGCATAGAGGAATACGTCTCACGCTTCAGGCCTGCTTCCGGAGACGCTATCGAAGCCCTGGCGGGCGAATTCGTTGCGGCCCTCGTCGTCGCCGCGGCCCGCAACGCGTCACCACTTGCCGACCCGGCGCTGTCGCGGCTTGAACGCTCCGGCGGCGACATCAAGGATGTCCTGTCCCGGGCCGCGAGCGCCACTGCGGGTTTCGGCGCCTCCGACGAAGCATTCGCGTGGACCTTCCCGGTTTTCATCAGCAGCGCCGGAACGGCGTTCGCTTCCCTACTCCGGGAACCCGGCGCGGGCATCGATTCGCAAAGATTGGCCGAGCGCTACGCCGCTCTCGCCAGAGACGCTATGTCAAGATTTACCTCATATAACCTGCAGCCCGCCTCGCTCGCCGAAAGGCTCGCCGACGCGTTTGCCCATGCCCAAGGAACCGCGCAGCCATGAGAAAATTCCTGGAACGCGCGATGGACAAGGTCCCCCGCATGAACGAGGAGTCCATCCGCGGCCTGCTTCGGCTCCTCGCCGATGAGAACGACCGCCTTGATGCGGTGCTCGATTCGATGATGGACGGGATAGTCGTGTGCGACGATGAGTACGTTCCGATCCTTGTCAATAAATCCGCCGAACGATTGCTACCGCTTTCCCAGACTGAACTCTTCGACGAGCCGCTATGGTATAGCATCCGTGACGAAGAACTCTCCGCATTCTTCGAAATGGCCCTTCCAGGCAAGGAATCGATAATTGACAGGGAATTCGCGCTGGACATGAAATCGTCTACGCGGATCCTGGCTATAAGCGTGACTCCTCTAGTCAGGGGAAAGAAGATCAGCGGTACCCTGATACACGTCGAGGAGACCACTGACAAGCGCAGGAGGGAAGCCAGGCTCAGGCGCGCCGAGAGCCTCGCATCGTTGACCACGCTCGCGGCAGGGGTAGCCCATGAAATCAAGAATCCATTGGGATCGATAAGCATCCATGTACAGCTGATGCGGAAATCCTTGAAGGGAAAAGCCGACAAGCCGCTCATCCGGTATCTCGATATAGTCAATGAAGAGATCGAACGGCTGAACAGGATCGTCGTCGATTTCCTTTTCGCCGTCCGCCCAATGGATATCGCGCCGATCAATGATGATCCGAAAACCCTGCTCCGCGAGCTCGCCGAATTCATGCGGGTTGAAGTGGAAAACGCCGGGATCGAGTTGCGTGTGGAATACGGCAAGGATATACCCCTCGTCCCATTCGACAAGCGGTACATGAAGCAGGCCCTGCTCAATCTCGTGAAGAACGCCGTAGCGGCGATGCCAAAAGGCGGCACACTGAGCCTATCCATACACGCAACCAACGACGAATTGAAGCTCGTTGTGCAGGACAGCGGCACAGGCATACCCGAGGACAAGCTGGGAAAGATTTTTGAACCATATTACACAACCAAGGAAAACGGCACAGGCCTGGGACTGACGCTCACCTACAAGATCATCAAGGAGCACGGCGGAGACGTGACGGTCCAATCCAGGCAAGGGCAGGGGTCGACATTCACTATCACGATACCCATACCTCAAAAAAACCGCAAGATGATCACGGGCACGTGTCCAGAAGACGAAGAGTGCCATACCGGTTTCGAGGGTGAGGACGATGGCGATGGCGAGGAACCAGCATGAAATTCACAATACTTGTCATCGATGACGAAAAAAACATCCGCGAAGGCCTGGCTGAATACCTCCGGATGGACGGCTACGACGTGTTGCTGGCCGCCGACGGCAAGGAAGGCGCCCAGGCTATCGAACGCGGCGACATGGACCTTGTCATCACTGATCTCCGTATGCCGGGAATGTCAGGAAGCGAATTGCTCAGGCTGGTGGTTTCCAGGTATCCGTCGGTACCGGTGATAGTCCTCACGGGGCATGGCACCGTCGAGGATGCTGTCGAGGCGATGCGCGGCGGCGCCTATGATTTCATCACCAAACCGGTAAACCTCGATCATCTTTCCATATTGGCCAAGCGGGCATTGGAGCGGCGCGAACTAGTCAGGAGAAACGAGGAGCTGCTCGAGGAAGTGGAGAGGCAGAGACGCACATCGACAATCATCGGCAAGAGTCCGGCAATCCACAGGATATTCGAATTGATCCGCAGGGTCGCCCCGACAAAGGCGAGCGTGCTCATAACCGGCGAAAGCGGCGTAGGCAAAGAACTAGTGGCCGACGCGATCCACAACTTATCCCCTCGTTCGAACAAGCCGTTGATAAAGGTGCATTGCGCCGCCTTGGCCGAATCCTTGCTGGAAAGCGAATTGTTCGGCCATGAAAAAGGATCCTTCACCGGAGCCCAAGGTCGGAAAAAAGGCCGTTTCGAACTCGCGAACGAGGGAACGCTGTTCCTGGACGAAATAGGCGAGATAAACCAGAACGTGCAGATAAAAATACTCAGGGTACTCCAGGAAAAGCGCTTCGAGCGCGTCGGCGGCGAGGATACCATAGAAACCGACGTACGCATCGTCGCGGCGACGAACAAGGATCTCAAGGACGAAATCGCATCAGGGACTTTCAGGGAAGACTTGTATTACCGCCTCAACGTCGTCAACATACACGTACCACCGCTCCGCGAGCGCAAGGACGACATCCCCCTGTTGGCGGGTGCCTTTCTCAGGGAGTTCGCCGAGGACAACGGCAAGGCTATCGCCGGCTTCGATCCGAAGGCGGGCGCGGCGCTCTACTCATACTCGTGGCCCGGCAACATACGGGAACTACGCAACTGCATCGAGAGCGCCATAGTGATGGCTTCCGGAAACCTGGTTACCGTCGATGACCTGCCTCCGACTGTCCGCGTGAGCGCGGAAGAAAGCATAATACGGGTGCCTCCTGGTTCAAGCCTCGCCGAGACGGAACGCATCCTCATCCGCGAGACGCTCGCGGCCCAAGCCGGCAACAAGAGCCGCACCGCGGAGATCCTCGGGATAGGGCGAAAAACCCTGTACCAGAAAATTGAGGAGTATGGCCTGGAATCATGACAGCCGTGCGGCGGCAAGCCTCTGCAGGAGCATGGCGGCTAGCCTGCCGCGCCTCGGCTCGCTGTCACCGGCAGCGACCTCGAGCGCGGCGGAGAATAATCCATCCCCCGTGGCGCGTGCCGTTTCGAGTATGGCGTCCCGCAGGCCGGGACCGGCTCGTTCATAGGCACCCGCGATCTCGCCAACTCCTTGCGCCAACCCAATGACGGCGGCGGCCCTGATACAGGCCTCGATGACAGCTGGCTCGGAGTCGTACAGGCCCTTGCGGAGGAAGACCCAGGCGCTCCGCTTTCCAGTCAAGCCTATACGCGTGGCGGCAATCCGGCGACATTCCGGATCAGGATTTGTCGCCAGGTCGGAACCCAGCGTAAACAGGTCATAGCTATCCGAATCGCGGCAAGCGATATCAGGGCAGGACACCCCGAAAGCCGCCTTCCCATCGTCCCGTCGCCTCAATGAAAGGGTTTCATAGGCTTTTGCGACCGAAACGAAGCGCCTTGCCGTGCGTTCATCCCTTGAGGCATCAGGATGCAGCTTCATGCTGAGGTTCCTGTAGGCACGTTTTATTTCCGCGGAAGGTGCGCCTGGTTCGAGGCCAAGGGTAAGGTACAAGGCGCGTTCGCTCATCGCGCCACCCTTGCGACGCCCTCTGCCGCGTCCTGGCTCGCCTTCGACGCGCGGGCCGACAATTCGGAAAGCAGCCCTTCCAGAAGCAGTGCCGTCCTGCTGTTTTGCTCCTCACCGGCCGATCCATCGGCGGCGAGGGCGAGCAATTCGCGGAGTTCAGCCGCAAACGCCGCATCAAGAGCCAGCGCCTCCGACTCTCGGCGCGCAATTTGGGCCAAGGCGAGCACACGATCCCTGGGAGACCGGGAATCGAGCCTGCCGTCGAACACCGTGATCGACTGCTCTGAACCTGTATCGATATCCCTGGCCCGCACCAGCAACATGTCGCCCTCATCTATCGTAAATTCCACCGCGATTCGCGGTTCCCCCTTGGGAGCTCCCCGTATCCCCGGCAGAAGGAACTTGCCCACCGATACATTCGATACCGCCGAGGCCTCGTCGCCTTGCATCACGTGAAGTTCAACGGATCGCTGGAAATCCTCGACCGTGGTGAATATTCGTTTGCCCATTGCGGGTAGGGGCTCGTTCTTTTGGATGAGGGGACAAAAACTGCCTCCGTCCAGTTCCAGCCCGAACGTCCGCGAGCAAACGTCGGTGAAAGACAATCCTTGCAATCGTCCCTCGATCCGGGCAGCCTCCACGGCGGCTCCCAGCGCAACTATCTCCTCGGGGTTGATGCGGGGATCGGCTTCCCGTCCCAGCATCGCTCCCAGCTTCAAGCGTACCAGGGGAATACGGCTGGAACCGCCCGAGAGCACCAATGCGCCGATGTCATCAGCCTTGGTGCCGGCAGACCGGAGCACCTTTTCAACGAGCGCCAGGGTCCTGTCGATGAAAGGCGCCGCTATTTTTTCGAAGCGCTTCCGGTCGAATTTTACGCTCGGGTGTACGAGCCCGCCTGACCCGCGCAGGAACGGGACGGCGACTGCGGCGTCTTCGCGCGCCGAGAGTTCTATCTTCGCCTTCTCGCACAGGTCAATGAGAAGGCGGGACAGGTACGGATCGGCTTCGGGATCTATGCCGAAACCATCCTTGAACCGTGCCGAGACATCCGCGTACATCGCTGTGTCGATGTCCATGCCGCCGAGGGCATCGTCGCCCTCGCTGGACAATACGGCGCACGAACCGCCTTTTGCGCGCAACACAGTCGCATCGAAGGTTCCGCCGCCAAAATCGTATACAAGCACCAGGCGCGGCTCGTCATCCTTGACCGATGTCCACGCCCTTGCAAGAGCGGCGGCGCTCGGTTCATTCATTATCCGTTCGGCCTTGATTCCTGCCCTGCCGGCGGCATCCCTTACGGCCCTTCGCTGCTGGTCGCTGAACCTTGCCGGTACC
>CAZKJA010000047.1:12555-15056 GCA_964552925.1 uncultured Treponemataceae bacterium | reverse complement strand
AGTCGATAACGATCCACGGTTGCCGCGAGCACAACCTCAAGGGCATAGACGTCACCATAAACCTGGGCGGCTTCACCTGCATCACCGGCGTCTCCGGTTCCGGCAAGAGCACGCTCTTGACCGACCTCCTGTACCCGGCGATATCGAACCGCATCACGAGGACTGTGCAGCAGGAGGGCGACTTCGACCACATCGAGGGCCTGCAATCGATCGACAAAGTCATAAACATCGACCAGAGCGCGATAGGCCGCACGCCGCGCTCGAATCCGGCCACCTACGTCGGGGTCTTCACCGCGATACGCGACCTGTACGCCAACCTGCCGGAGTCGAAGGCGCGCGGCTACAAATCGGGACGCTTCAGCTTCAACGTGCGCGGAGGCCGTTGCGAGCACTGCCAGGGCGCCGGCACCATCCAGATAGAGATGCAGTTCCTGCCGGACGTGTACATCACCTGCGACGTATGCCACGGGAAGCGCTTCAACAACGAGACGCTCGAGGTGCGCTGGAAGGGCAAGAATATCGCCGAGGTGCTCGACATGACGATAGAAGAGGCCGCCGTGTTCTTCGCCAAGGTGCCGCAGATCGCGAACAAGATGGAGAGCATGCTGTCGGTCGGCCTGGGCTACATCAAGCTTGGCCAGTCGGCGCTGACGCTGTCCGGCGGCGAGGCCCAGCGCGTCAAGCTCGCGTTCGAGCTCGCCAGGCGCGCCACCGGCAAGACCCTCTATTTCATGGACGAGCCGACGACAGGCCTCCACTTCGCCGACGTCAAGCAGCTTATGGAGACCATCCAGCGCCTCGTCGATACCGGCAACTCGATCGTGATGATCGAGCACAACCTCGACGTCATAAAGCAGGCCGACTGGATCGTCGACCTCGGCCCCGAAGGCGGCAAGCGCGGCGGCACGATAATCGCCCAAGGCCGGCCGGAGGATGTAGCGAAGGTCAAGGCTTCCTGGACAGGCAAGTACCTGAAGGACGCGCTGAAGGGCTAGTCCCCTTGGGATTTTACCTCTATCATAGGCCTCCGTATGCCGAGCACCATTTCCCGCGCCGCAGTACTTGCGGTGCTTGCAGCCGTACTTTCCTTCTGCGCGGGTCATGTATCCTTGGGTGCCCAGGAGTCGGCACCGGGCGAAGCGGTTCCCGAATCCTTGGGTACCCAGGAGTCCACCAACGCTGTGACGGTTCCCGTACCAGCCGACGTGGACCTTTTCGAAGCGACAATAGCCCTCGATATAGCGAGCGCGGACTATTATTCCCTTATCGCCTGGGTGCGCCAGCTCGGCTTGTCCGACGCGGGCACCGCGGAGGAGTTACGCGGAAGGCTGTATGCGCACTATGGAGTCTCCAAACCGCCGACCGCTGCCGCGTCGTCAAAAACCATCACGATCGTCTCCGCCGACAGGACTGAATACCTGAGCGCAAGGACCGACGGAGATTCGATGGTTTTGTTCACCGGCCGCGTATCCCTTTCGGTCAAGGACGATGAATCGGGCGAGACGCTGACGATCGATGCCGACGAAGTGCTCGTCAACCGGGACGCGAACCTCCTGTCCGCCCGCGGGGACATCGTCTTCGAGCGGAAGAAGTCCGATGGCTCGGACATATTCCTGGGCGAAGCACTGGAACTCGACATGGACGATTGGAGCGGGATTTTCCTGGATGGAGAGAGCCGGCAGGGTACGGCCGGGAAGGCCGATACGGATTCGCTGCACTTCTCCGCGGACGATATAATCAAACGCGGCAGCGACGTCCTCGTGTTCTCCGATGGAGTGATTAGTTCCAGCGATAGTGAAACGCCCAATTATTCCATCCGAGCCTCAAAGATATGGATCCTCGGCGGCAACGAATGGGCGATGATGAACGCGACGCTCTCGGTCGGCGAGGTTCCGCTCCTGTACCTGCCATTTTTTTATTACCCGGGCGAAGAGATCGTGTTCCACCCGGTGTTCGGCTACGATCCCCGGTTCGGACGCTATGTCCAGACTACCACGTACGTCCTTGGGGCCAAGCCGGCCAAGGAGCAGGAAATCAGCCTCCTCAAGATCACCGACGGCTCGGGAGGGTACGAGCGGAAGGTGGACGGCGTATTCCTGCGTACGACGCGGGACAAGAAGAAGGAGACCGCTACCGACTTCATCAAGCTCATGGTCGACCTGTACTCCAATCTCGGCGCCTACGCGGCAGCGCAGGCCCAGCTCGCCTCGTTCGGTTCGCTCGGGGCGACCACGGGATTCGCGGGAATTGGCCTGTCGCGGTCGCTGTTCACCGGGTCAGACGGAGTCACCTATACCCCCTTTGTCGCCGCCAACGATTTCTCGAGCTCCTGGAATCAGGTCGACCTGTACGGTTTGAAGCTTCCGTTTCGTTTCGGTTGGGAATTCACGACGGGCATCGAGGCCGGACCGGTCAAGGTTTCGATCTCCGTGCCGTATTACAGCGACAGTTTCTTCAACAGGGACTGGAAGGACAGGACCGAGGATATGAACTGGCTCGAG
>CAZKJA010000047.1:1549-12545 GCA_964552925.1 uncultured Treponemataceae bacterium | reverse complement strand
GACCAGAAGGAAGACGATACGACGATCGCCAAAATAACCACCTTTACCGACTTGATGAGCCTCTCGGGCAGCATTCCAGCCTCGTCGCTGCCTTCCTGGCTCTCCTCGGTATCCCTGGGCAAGCTTGCATCATCGCTTTCCTGGAACTCGGTGGCCAAGGCGACGCCGAGTCTTCCCGATGAGATAAGCCTGTTCAATGCGAATCCGACAAGGGAGTTTTTCGTCCCCTACGAGTGGACTATCGTCGATGCGAGCGTCAACGTCACCGGGAAATTTTACGGCTATCCAGCCAAGGCCGCGGCTAGCCCGACCAAGGAAACCGGCGGGCTCCGGGACGACTCTGGTCCTTCCCCCGGGATCGCCTCCAGTCCAAGTATCACGGGCTTGTTGGAAGACCTTCCGGCCGTGCGCGAGCCGTGGTCCGATACGGACGGGGAGTCGGAGCCAGGGGCAGCCAAGGAAGACGGTGTACGCTGGTTCTCCCCGCCGCCGCTCGCGACTCCCGAGACGATCGTCGAACGCGTGCCAGTCAGCGCGGAATTGACCTGGTCATTGAGCCCCACGTTCTCCTGGAGAAGGAGATTCCTGACTGGAGCGTGGAATGAACCTTCCGAGGTCGACTGGTCGGCGTTGTACGAGACGCGGACCGTAAGGAACGCTGGCGCGCTGACGTTCACTGGCGCCTTGTACGAGGGACTGCTCGGCATGTCCGCGACCCTGTCCGCCTCGAGCCAGGCCCAGGATCGGCCGCGTTCCAGCGACGATCCCGCGTACGCAAGCGATTCATTGCTGGCTACCTGGGCCGCGCAGGACGCCCAGTACCGCAACGACAAGGTTTCGGCGACGTTCAAGCTTACGAGTTCCCCGTTCCAGGATTACTGGCTCTGGTCGCCCACGAGCGTGGGATACAATCTTTCGACGCTCCTCTACGAACGCGCCTTCGATTCCATCGATGCCGGACTCAACGCGTCCTACAAGGAAACCTGGGCCGATTGGACAGACGATACAGTGACGGTGCACTCGCTGTCGGCGGTGCTCGGTTTGAAACCATGGGGGTATGCGCAGACGCTTACGTTGGCGGCTGACCTGCCACCGATCCTCGAAGGGTATACCGGGCTGCTCAGCCTCAAGTCAAGTTGGGGCAAGCTGGCAATCGGGACAGCGTACACCGTGCCCCAGGAGGGGGCCGAGTTCGAATGGGACCCCCTGAGCACCAACCTGACACTCGGCTCGGCGCCATGGCCGACCTTTACAGGGTCATTCCTGTGGGATATAGAAACGTCCGCGCCTTCATCTTTGGCGGCGAACATCGCCTGGAAAGGTTTGACCTTCTCTGTCAGCCTGCAAGACGCCATAGCCTACGAATTGGTCCCGGGTACCGGCTGGGTGTCGACTGGCGATCCGCGGTTCAGGGCGACTGCCGCTACCCTGGCTTACAAACAATCCTGGAAGCCGGCGGCGGTATGGAAACGACGGATCGCATGGACCTTTGACGTCGATATGAGCGCCCGCCAGAGTTTTCTAAGGTTTTCCGACTCGTATATGAACGTCGTGCTGGGGTTCACTCTCAAGGTGCATGAATTCCTGGATATCAGCTTTGCCTCGACCTCCAAAAACTCATCGCTATGGCGTTATTATCCGGGGATATTCGATATTCCCATAGCGCTCGAAGCGCTCAACCCCTTCGAGGACATACTCCAATCGTTCAACTTTTTCGACCCTTCGGGCGAAGCCCGGAAGAATGCCCTGTTCAAGCTCAAGGCGCTCTCCGTCACAGCCACGCACTACATGGACGATTGGGACCTTGCGATGAAGTTTTCGGCGAGTCCGGTGCTGGACGAGTCAAGCCTCGAGTATACCTTCAAGCCGACGTTCTCGATAACGCTCGCGTGGAGGGCGGTCTCCCAGATAAAATCGGCGTATACCCGCGATGGAGAGGTGGTCACGTGGAATTGAGCGTCGCGCGCAACTAGACGCTAGAATACCCCCGCCAGGTAGAACGCGAGGGGTATGAATACTATGCCAAGGACGGTAGACGCGAGGACCATGGTCCCCGCGTGTCCCGCGTCCGCGCCGTAACGCTCGGGCAGCACGAACGAGAAGACCGCGGAAGGCAAGGACGAAGCGACGATAACCACTGTGCGCGTCAGGCCTTCGAGCCCCAGGATCTCCGCGGCCAGGAGCCCCGAGCCGAAGCCGCCCGCGAAACGAAGCGCGAGCCCAGCGAACAGGTGCGACGTCACGACGAGCTTCCGCGCGGCTATCGATGCCCCGAGGGCGAATGCCGCGAGGGGCGGACCGGCCGAGCCGGCGAATTCGAAGGCGGACAACAGGAACTCCGGCATGGGAAGATCCAGGACGGAGAACGTGAAGCCCATGACTATCGCCCACACCAACGGCGAGCGCGCTATCTCCCGGAGTCCCCTCAGCGAGAATCCCCCGGTGACGATAAGGATGCCCAAGGTGAAAATATACATCGTCTGAATCTGGTCGTAGATGACTATAACGTTCATCGCGGCGGCGCCGCCCCAGAGTTTCATGAGCGGGATGCCGAGGAATCCTGAGTTGATGAATATGATCGGCGGGATGTACGCTTTCACGTCCAGTCTCTGCCATGCGATGTAGGCGAGGCCAGCCGCGAGCAGGACGGCTATGACAATGCTCGCCGCCGCGGCAATGTCCGCGAGTTCGCGCACGGGGATTCGCGCGGTGTACAGCGAGTGGAATACCAGCAAGGGCATCGAAAAATCGGTGAGTATCCTTACGATCGTGGTTTCGGAGAGTGAAAACCATTTCCGGAAGAAGAATCCGGCGGCTATGCTCAGGAACAGCGGGAACAGGATGGAAACTGTTGTGTCTACCATGCGGACTGTATAGACGAATCGGGAAGGCGTAGCAAGCCTTGAAAAAACAGCGGCCCCGGATTGAGTACCCGGGGCCGCCTCTGAAGGGACAGACCTGTCTAGCCGGTGACGGCGATGTCGACGCTCGGGCGCATCTTGCCGGCCGTGGCGAGCGCCCCGTGGGCCGGATGCCCGAGGAATTTCTTCCATAGCTCGGGATCTTCACCCTTGCCCGAGTCCCAGATGGGAGCGGCCTGCTGCATAAGCTGGTAATCGTAACGCGGCGCCCACTTGCGCGAACCGAGTCTAGCGGTGGTCGAGCAGTTGTCCACCATGAACGAGATGCCCTTGTAGTGCATGTAGGGGTTGAGCGAATCGACCGCCTCGATCACCGATTCGTTGACTATCTCGGAGTAGGCGTGGCCGCGTTCGGCGAGCAGGTCGATCTGCGCCATCATAGCGGAGATGTAGACGCCCGCGGTGAAGGGGTCCAGCGGGATCGCGTCATCCTTGCGTGCGGCGCGTACCTTCTCGCCGACCTTCCACATGAAGTTGTTGTCTATCTTGCCCATCGGGATTTTCTTCATGCGCTCGCCGGAAAGAATTACCGAGCGGATCTCGTTGCCGGAGGCCACTTCCTGGTACACCTCGGTATGCATCGCGTAACTCGGGGCGTACGCGGCGCCGTAAGCAGTACGGAAAATAGCCTTGTCGGGTTCGGAGAGCGATTCATAGACGCCCATGAAACCCTTGCGGCTGATCATCCTGGAAATGGGGCCGGTCAGGCTCTCGACGGAGCGCTTGAAGGCCTCTTCGGGGCTGGCTCCCTCGCTCTGGTAGCGGCGGAACAGGTATTCGACGATCCCGTGGACCGCGCCCAGAAGGACGGCCCTCTCGCCGAAGATGTCCGACTTGTATTCCTGCTCGAGGGTCGTCATGAAGGTGAACGGCGCGCCGAGCGCTATCGACCAAGCGATCGCGTAGTCGGTCGCCTTGCCGTTTATGTCCTGCTCGACGGCGAAGCTCGTGTTTATGCCGGCGCCGTTGACCTGCTTGCCCTGCTCGTACAGCCTGCGCACTGAAGGGCCCATGCCCTTGGGGCAGACGCCTATCACGTTGATGTTCTTCGGAAAGGAATCACCGTTGATTTTGAGGACCCCGAGCAGGAATCCGTGGGAAAGCCCGAGCGTCGCGCCGGGTTTCATCACCTTGAAGAGGGCGGGGTAGAGTTCGGCCTGGGCGGCGTCGGCGATGAGGAGCAGCACCAAATCGGAGCGGGAGGCCACGTCCATCATCTCGCCGAGGGTGCCGTCCTTCTCGGTGAAACCGGCCTTTTCCGCCGCCTGCCACGATGCGGAATCTTTCCTGAGGCCGACGCTCACTGTTATTGCACTGCCTGCCAGTGAATCGCGCAGGTTTTGGGCCTGTGCCGGTCCCTGGCTTCCCCAGCCCAGGATTCCAATCCGGCTGATGCCATCAAAAGCCTTGGGAAGGAGCGGGAACAGGTTGCGTCCCCCGCGGACTACATATTCCTCGTCCGGACCCAACGTGACCTTTTCGGTGGTAAAAACCTTGGATGTGAACCTGTACTGCATGAAGAACCTCCTGTTACTCCGTAACGGAACGACTATAGCAAACTTGACGAAATTGTGTAACCCGTCAATTCGACAGGGCGGGGCGGTACCCTGTCCCCAACTTCCTTGCTTTTTTGGTCGTACGGGGATAGGATGGGTACACGTGATTCCGACCGAAGCTGTAGGCATCGCCCTGGACGACACGAGGCTCCTGGCCGACGTCTGCGGCGTCAACGATTACAATCTCCGCGTGTTCGAACGTCTTTTGGGCGTACGCGTTTTCGTGCGCGGCAACGAGCTCAGGGTCGAGTCTCCCGAAGCGTGCGTGCGGGAACTGTTCACATCCCTCGTCACACAGCTCGTCGAGGCGATAGGCGAGGGGATCCCCTCATCGCCCGACCTTATCACCGCCATACACGCCAGCCTGACGCCGGAAGGGTCGGATGCCGTAGGCGACCGCTCGTGTACCGACCTGTTCAAGGAAGCGGCGATTCAGGTGCCCGGCGCATTTTCCAAGGTGTACCCGCGCACGGCCAGCCAGGCGCTCTACCTTCGCGGACTATCGACGCATGGAATAAGCGTCGCTGTGGGGCCGGCGGGGACGGGGAAGACCTATCTGGCGGTCGCGTGGGCGTTACGCGAGGTACTATCGAAATCCAGGCGCAAGCTCGTGTTGACGCGGCCTGTGGTAGAAGCCGGCGAAAGCCTTGGATTTCTGCCTGGTGACCTCGGACAGAAGATAAGCCCCTACCTGCGCCCCCTGTACGACGCTATGGAAGCCCTGGTCCCGTACGATGTCATCCGGCGGCTCGAGGACAACCACGCGATAGAGATCGCCCCCCTCGCGTACATGAGGGGACGCAGCCTCAACAACTGCGTTGTGATCCTCGACGAGGCCCAGAATACCACGAAGGAACAGATGAAGATGTTCCTCACCCGGCTCGGCGAAGGTTCGGCGGCGGTGATTACCGGCGACATCACCCAGATCGACCTGCCGAGGAAGTCGGAATCCGGACTCGTCCACGCTTTGTCGATCCTGGCTACCATCGACGATATCTTCATATGCCGCATGACCGGCCAGGATGTGGTCCGCAATCCGCTCGTCAGGAAGATCATAGACGCCTATGAGTCCGAACTCTGATCGCATCCCGTTGATACGCAAATTCGGCGCATTGCTCGGAAAGCCCGAGTTGCGCCGCCGATATACGGCGGTGGGCGTTACGTTTTTGATATGCCTGGCCGCCTTCTTCGGCTTCGGCGCCATTTCCGGGGCCACGGGCCACGGCGGCTTCGAGGCGGGCAAGGTGGCTGACCACGATGTCGTCGCCGAGCGGGACGTCATCTATGTCGACGTACAGGCTACGGCGGTGCGGGCGGATGCCGAGCGCAGCTTGGTGCCCGCGGTCTTCTATATTAACGAAGCGGCGACCAGGGAATCGCTCGAGGCGCTCCAGGCCGTGAAGAAAGCCTTTGTCGAGCTGGCCACTGTCAAAGCTGCCAAGGATCAATTCGCGCTCAGGCTGAAATCGCTGTTCCCCGACCTTGACAAGGGCCTGCTCGAGCTGCTCGTCGATTATCCGGCGCCTTCGAGCGCCTTGGAACAGACCCGCCTGGTACTCGAACGTTTGCTCAACACGGGCGTTTTTGCCGTGCCCGAAACCGGTCTGGAACCCTACAACCCGGAAGCCGTCGAGCTCCGCCGCTGGAAGGAAGGCCCGGTCGTGTACGAGCAGGTCGCGATCGACAAGATCACGACGATGCGGCGTTTCAAGGCCGCCGCCTTGGAACGGGTCGCGGCGATGAGGCTTTCGGCGGCGATGGGAGCTCTCGTAGCCGACCTTGCGGCTGCCTTCGCTAAGGAAAACGCCTACTTCGACGCGACCCAGAGCGCGCGCAGGCTCGAATCCGCCGCGGCTCGGGTGGAACCGGTCATGCGCAGGATTAGCAAAGGCGAGAAGGTAATCCGTAAGGGCTTCATAGTGACGAGCGGGGACCTGGAGCGCCTGGCGGCCCTGCGGGGGCCCGCCTCCCGTATGGGTCCCCTCCATGCCATCGGAGGAATCCTGCTCCTCTTCATGCTCGCGGCCGGCGCCATTACAGTGCTCGACGAAGTGAATGCCGGCGCCAGGCTCGATTGGAAAAACCTTGTATTCGTGCTGGCTCTGACAGCCGCCTATTTTGTTGCCACATCGGCGCTTGCCGCACTGTTGCCGCCAGCCTACGATCCGCAATTCGAGGCATTGCTGCCCACCGCCTTGCTGTCGATACTCGCGTCCATCCTCGTAGGCGAACGTTTCGCCATCCTGTTCACGCTGTTCCTGTCGGCCAGCCTGCCGCTGTCCGTCGGCTTCGAATCGTTCATTCTGCTCCAGGCCCTGGTATCGGGCGTGACCGGCATAGTCCTCGTGCGCCGGGCCGAGAAACGCATCGACCTGGTCCGGGCGGGAGCCCAGCTCGCCGTCGCGCGATTCGTCGCCGGTTTCGCGCTGGCGGCCCTCGCTGACCGCGGTTTCCTTCAGTCGCTCGAGACCGGTTTCTGGTCATCGATGAACGGTTTCGTGTGCGGCGTCCTGGCCCTCGCCTTGCTTCCCGTCCTCGAGCAGACGCTCAACGCGCCCACGGTGTTCCGCTTGCAGGAGCTGTCGGACCTCAACGCGCCCGCCCTCAAGCGCTTGCTCGCCGTCGCGCCGGGCACCTACAGCCATTCGGTCACTGTAGCGCACCTCGCCGAATCCGCGTGCAGGGAAATAGGCGCGGATGCCCTGCTGGCCCGTGTCGGCGCCTATTACCACGACATAGGCAAGATAGAAAAGCCGGAGTACTACATAGAAAACCAGTCGGGATACAACAAGCACGACGACATCAATCCGCGCCTCTCGGCGACAGTCATTCGCGGCCACGTCAAATTCGGCATGGAGCGCGCCGAGCTTCTGGGGTTGCCCGGGCCGGTCAAGGCCATCATCGCCGAGCATCACGGCACGTCGCTCATAAGCTATTTCTACGACCGAGCCTTGAAGAAATCCGGCGCCGAGACGAGTTCCGAGGAATACCGTTATCCGGGGCCCCTGCCTTCGAGCAGGGAAGCCGCTGTCGTCATGCTCGCAGATTGCGTCGAGGCGGCGTCCCGAACAATGAAGCGCCCTACGCTCGGCAAGCTCGAGCAATACATCAAGGAGTTGGTCACGGACAAGCACGAAAACGGCCAGCTCTCAATGTCCAGGCTCACGTTCAGGGATCTCGGCATGATAAGCAATTCCTTCGTGCGGGTGCTGTCCGGACACTTCCACTCAAGGATCGAGTATCCGAAGGCAAGGGAACAGGCATGAACATCGTAGCGGCCGCGTACCAAGGCATACCGGAACCAGCGTGGCTCGGGGGCGCGGAATCTTTCGCGCTCAAGGCCGTCGATGCGTTAGGGCACGACGCTTGGGACTTGTCGATGCTCTTCTGCGACGAGGCCTTCATCGCGGAACTTAACCGGCGCTACCGGGACAAGGATGAAGTAACGGACGTTCTGTCCTTCGGACTCGGCGAGTGGTACGAAGGCGAAACCGGGCGTCGATATATGGCCGGAGACGTGGTAGTATGTCCCCAGGCGATGTCGCGCAACGCGGTGGCCTTCGGGGTCGGCGAAGACGAGGAGATGAGGCGGCTTATAGTGCACGGCATCCTGCACCTCTCCGGCATGGATCACGACACCAATGATCCGGAAGAGCCCATGCTCATCCGCCAGGAGGAACTGATGTCGAGCCTATCGGAGGAAAGAATATTTTGAAGACGAGCGGTTTCATATCGAGATTGTTCAAAGGGATGTATCCCGACCCTGACGCGGAAACCGGGAAGTCCGACGAGGTGAGCGCCGAGCGACAGGAGATGATCGCCGGCATCGAGGAGCTTTCGAAGACGATGGTCAAGGAAGTTATGGTGCCGAGAATCGACACTATATTCCTCGGGATCGACGCACCCCGTGATGAGTTGCTCCAGACTGTCACTTCCTGCGGCCATTCGAGGATTCCCGTGTACCGCGAGACAATCGACGACGTGGCCGGCGTGCTCTACGTCAAGGACCTCCTCCTGGCCATCCTCAAGGGCGGCGAAATAGACCTTGCCTCCCTGATACGCAAACCGTTCTTCGTTCCAGAATCGAAAAGGATAGACGCTCTCCTGCGGGAGTTCAAGCGGCGGCACGTGCATATCGCGATAGCAATCGACGAGTACGGCGGCGTCTCGGGGATAGTCTGCATGGAAGACATAATCGAGGAGATCGTCGGCGACATACAGGACGAGTTCGACGACGAGCGGGAAGATATAGTGGAGCTCGGCGAGTCCGTCTGGCTGTGCGACGCGAGGGTCAACCTCGAGGACCTCAACGACGCGACTGGACTCGGCCTTCCCGAGGACGACTTCGACACGCTCGGCGGTTTCGTGTTCGACCTGTTCGGCAAGATCCCCGCGAGATACGAAAAGGTAAGCTGGCAATCCCTCGACTTTGTAATACAGGAAATGGACGGGCACAAGATCGGCGCCGTCAAGATCCTGAAAAAGGCGGAGGCCCCCGAAGCATCATGAGCGGACTACGCGGCATGTCAAGGATAGCCACCTTCGTGGTCATCGCGGCGCTGGCTATGGGATCCCCCCTGTCTGCTCAATCGACACGCGCGGTCGATCCCCGCGCCCTGTACGAGGCAGGCAAGGCCTTGTTGGCTTCTGGAGACGCGTACAGGGCGGCCGACGCCTTCATGGAGGCGCTCGCGGCCAATCCTTCCTACGCCGACGCGTGGGGCGCGCTCGCGCAGTGCCAGTACGAACTTGGCGAATATGAACGTGGCGTCACCTTCCTTATGGAAGCATACAAGTACGGGCCGAGGACTCCCTCCCTCCTCACGCTGGAAGGCTTCTCCGCAATCGGCCTCGGGAAGCTCGAGGATGCGCGGAAACTGTTCGACGAGGTCCTTGTGCGCCTGCCCAACGACCGGGACGCGCGCTTCGGCCTGGCCTTGCTCGACCTCCGCGGCGGACGTCCGGTCGACGCCAGGGCACGGCTCGCGGCTTCCCTCAAGGCGGCGCCGTCGGATCCCCGCGCCCTCCTTTCGCTGGCGCTCATAGCCGGGGCGGAAGGCCGCAAGGACGAGGAAGCCGCGTATCTCGGGGAATCTTTGCGTTGGATGTCCGGCGACGCCGACGCGTATTCGGCGGCGGCAACGATGTTCGCGGAACGCGGCGACGCTGCCGAGGCCGCACGGCTGGCCAGGAACGCCATGGAGGTTCGGCCTACGCATGCCGGCGCCCGCGGTCTCCTCGCGTCGCTGTATCACGATACGGGAGCGTACGGAGCGGCCCGCACTGTGCTGGAAGGCTCCCTGAAGCACGATAGGGCCGACCCGCAAGCCTGGTTCCTCCTCGGTTTGGTGGAAGCCGCCGCGGGCAGGCACGCAGAAGCGGAGTACGCCTTCGGGACTCTCGTCGACCTCAGGCCGGACGACGAGTTCGCCCGCATAGCCCTGGAAAACCTTGTGATGGACGGCACGACGTTCGAGGATCCCTCCCGGTCCCGCCTCGCCGCCTGGCGCTTCGGACGGGCCGCCGATTTCGAACGGCGGCTACTCTTTATGAAGGCCATCGCTGAATACCGCCGCGGACTTTCGATCGACCCGTACGCCAACGTCGGCAGGAGGCGATACGCCGAACTGCTCCGGTCGTCGAAGCTCCCTGTATCATACCTGGCCGAATTGCGCTTTCTTGAAAGCCTCGGCAAGTCCGACAAGACGCTTTCCGACGCGATAGAGATCTACGACAGGATGCTCCAGGACTCGCTCGGAAGGGACTGGAAGGTCGACGGCATGGCGGTGCCTTCAAAACCGTACAGGATAGCCGTTTTCTCGACAGGACCGGGCGGAACGCCGTACCACGCGGGCAGCGACATCGTCATAGCCAAGTATCTGCGGGACACCCTGGCGTTCGAGCCGGGAATAGCGACCGAACGCGGAGCTCCGAGGGTTCCGGGCTATGCGGACGCGTACAGGCTCGCGCGCGAAGGCGGGGCGGACTGGTTCCTGCTCGTCGGAGTCGCGGAAAGCGACAGGGATATACTCCTCTCCGCCGAGTTGCGCTCGGCCAGGACCGGCGCCTTGGCCGTCCGCATCGAAGCTCCCCGGACAGGCAATGACAGGGTGGTGCTCGCCGTTGATAGGATCGTCCAGGGTTTGCGGGAGTTCCTGCCGACCAGGGGCGTATTGGTCGAGCGCAGGGCCGACCTGGCCCTCGTCGACCTCGGCAAGGTTGATGGTGTCGCCGTCGACGACGCGTTCCTGGTTCTAAGAAACGGCTCGGCCTCGATCAAGCCGGATGCCTCGGGTATCGCGTGGACAGAATACGATGTCGTCGCGCGGATCGTGGCCAAAAGGGTCGACGATGAGTTTTTCGAAGGACGGATCGAGCGAGTGGGTTTCTTCGACCGTGTCAACCCGCGCGATATAGTGGTCCGGGAGCCCCCCAAGCCGGATCCGGAACCCGCGAAGCCTGGAGTCAAACCGGCCGGCAAGCCCGCTCCATCTCCCGCCGTCCCCGCCGCTTCCAGCA
>CAZKJA010000047.1:0-1539 GCA_964552925.1 uncultured Treponemataceae bacterium | reverse complement strand
CACTATACGAAACAAGTTTATCAATAATCAAAAATTCGCTTGCAATTGAACTCCAATGCGGGTAGAATAGCTATGGGACGGGTTCTGCCGGTTCCATGACATTGGAAGCAATGAATCTAAGGGAGGCTACAATGAACGCTTATATCCGCGAAGTCCTCGATGGACTAAAGGCCAGATCTCCGTGGGAGACGGAATTCCAGCAGGCTGCCGAGGAAGTCCTCGAATCCATCGCCCCGCTTATCGAGAAGGATCCAAAATACAAGGCCCAACGCGTGCTCGAGCGGATCGTCGAACCGGAGCGCTCGATACTATTCAGGGTTCCCTGGATGAACGACAAGGGCGAATATACCGTCAACCGCGGCTACCGCGTCCAATTCAACAGCGCCATCGGCCCGTACAAGGGCGGCATCCGTTTCCACCCGAAGGTTAACCTCTCCACCCTGAAGTTCCTCGGTTTCGAGCAGACCTTCAAGAACAGCTTGACTGGACTGCCGATGGGCGGCGGGAAGGGCGGTTCCGACTTCGATCCCAACGGCAAAAGCGACAACGAGATCATGCGCTTCTGCCAGAGCTTCATGACGGAACTGCACAAATACATAGGCGCGGACACCGACGTGCCGGCCGGCGACATAGGCGTGGGCGGACGCGAGGTCGGGTACATGTTCGGCCAGTACAAGCGCATCCGCGACGAGTTCACCGGCGTGCTCACGGGCAAGGGCCTCTCGTTCGGCGGTTCGCTCGTCCGACCGGAGGCGACCGGCTTCGGCGCCGTCTACTTCGCCGAGGAGATGTTCAAGCTCAAAGGCGAGACCCTCGCCGGCAAGACGGTATCGGTTTCGGGATTCGGCAACGTGGCTTGGGGCGCCTGCATCAAGGCCAGCCAGCTCGGAGCCAAGGTCCTGACGATTTCCGGCCCGGACGGATACATCTTCGACCCCGACGGAGTCGGTACCCCTGAAAAGCACAAGTACATGGAAGAGATGCTCGTCATCGACCGCAACCGCGTCGAAAGCTACGTGAGGAAGTTCCCCAACGCCAAGTTCTTCGCCGGCAAGCGCCCGTGGGAACAGAAGGTCGATATCGCGATGCCCTGCGCTATCCAGAACGAACTGTCGGGCGAAGACGCCCACGCGCTCGTCCGTAACGGCGTCCAGGCCGTCGTCGAGGTTTCGAACATGGGTTGCACCCCCGAGGCCTGGAAGCTCTTCATCGAGAAGAAGATTCCGTTCGCCCCTGGCAAGGCCGCGAACGCCGGCGGCGTAGCCACGTCGGGAATCGAGATGAGCCAGAACTCGATGCGGCTCGCCTGGAGCGCCGAGGAAGTAGACAGGCGCCTGCACGAGATCATGGTGAACATCCACAATGCCTGCGTCGATACGGCCAAAGCTTTCGGCGCCGAGGGCAATTATGTCGTGGGCGCGAACATCGCCGGCTTCAAGAAGGTTGCCGACGCGATGATAGCCCAAGGCCTGGTATAACGCTCGCGATTTATATAAAAAAAAGGAGGAACGGCCCGTCCGGCTGGGGCGCATGTCATAG
>CAZKJA010000046.1:0-15115 GCA_964552925.1 uncultured Treponemataceae bacterium | reverse complement strand
GGGCCGTCTCTATCATCCCCTCGGGCCCGAGCCGCTGGAGGAAGGCGACTGTATCGTCGAGCGATTGCACGCGGTTGTGCAGGAAGAACACCTGGCCATCGCGCTCGACCTCGCGCCTGATGGCCTTGGCTATAAGGTCGGGCTGGAATTCGTCGACTACAGTCTGGATGGGGTGCCGGTTGTTCGGCGGCGTGGTAAGCACCGAAAGGTCCCGAATTTTGAGCAGCGACATGTGCAGGGTTCTCGGTATCGGCGTCGCGGTCAGCGTCAGGCAGTCGACGTTCGCTTTCATTTCCTTAAGCCGTTCCTTGTCCTTGACGCCGAAACGCTGCTCCTCGTCTATGATGAGGAGGCCCAGATCCTTGAACGCGACGTCCTTCTGGATTATGCGATGCGTACCGACGAGCACGTCCACCGCGCCTTTGGCTACATCGGCGACAGTGACCTTCTGGTCCTTCCTGTCGACGAAGCGCGAAAGCATCCCGAAGCGCACGGGCAGGCCCCTGAAGCGGTCCTGGCAATTCTCGAAGTGCTGCTCGGCCAGGATTGTCGTCGGCGCGAGGAAAGCGACCTGTTTTCCCCCCATCACCGCCTTGAACGCCGCGCGCAGGGCTATCTCGGTCTTGCCGTACCCTACGTCGCCGCATACGAGGCGGTCCATCGGCCGCTCGCTTTCCATGTCGCGTTTCACTTCGTCGATGCACGTCAACTGGTCCGGCGTCTCCTCGTAGGGGAACGACGCCTCGAACTCGGTCTGCCATTCCCCGTCCGGGGGGAAGGCGAAGCCCCTGGCCAGCTTGCGTCGCGAGTAGATGCGAATAAGGCGCTCGGCGAGGTCCTCGACCGCCTTCTTGACCCGGTTCTTGCGGTTTTCCCACGATTTGGAACCGAGCCTGTCCATCCTGGGCTCGTCGCCCTCGTTGCCTATGTAACGCTGAACAAGGTTGGACTGCTCTATGGGTACGAAGACGCTTTCCTCGTCCGCGTACTCTATCTTGACGTAGTCACGGTCGTTGCCGAGCACCTTGACGCGCTCGATGCCCGTGAACCTGCCTATGCCGTAGTTTACGTGGACGACGAAGTCGCCGGGGTTCAGCTCTATGAACGTATCGATTACCTTGGAACGCGCGCTCTTGAGCGACTTCGGCGCGCGTCTCCGTCTGCCGAATATCTCGCCCTCGTGCACGAACGCCAGCCTGGCGGCCGGTAACGAGAAGCCCGCCGACACGCCCTCCGGGTGTACGGAGACCTCGTCGTGGGCTATAAGCGAGGCGATGCGCTCCGCCTGGCCTGAGTTTTCCGCGAAGACGTGCACCTCGTACTTAGCCTTGAGCAGCGACGCGAGCTCCTCCCGGAAATAGTTGACATTACCGAAAAACGAGCGCGGCGGCTCGGAACCAAAGGCGAGCCTGTTCTCGTGCTCGAGATCCTTGAGCGACCAGCTGACCATCGTCCTCGGCAGGTTACCCGCCAGCGCTTCGAAGTCGACGAGTATGCGCTCCGGCGGCGGCACCGGCTCCTCGAGAACGGCCTTGCGGTACAGCCCGGCGTATTCCCGTATGACAGCCTCCGTCTGGCCAGACAGGCGTTCCCGTTCGAGGAAGACGACTATATCGCGTGGTTCCAGGTATTCGAACAGGCTGTGGAGCCGCTCGTGGGCCAGGGGGTACAAGCTCTCTTCGCCCTTGGCCTCGCCACGTCCGGCCAGTGCTTCGACAATCGCGGCGACCTGGGCGGACCTGTCGACGCCGCCGGGCGCCGGACACAGCATCAAGGCTTTTCCGGCGGCCTCGGCCAGCTCCGGGTTCCAGATGAACTCCCTGGCCGGCCTGAGCAGGGCTGTCATCGGCCGCTCCGGGGCGGAAGCCTGCGAAACCGGCTCGAAACGGCGAAGTTCCTCGACTTCGTCGTACGCAAGCACGAAGCGCCATGCCAGTTCGTCGCCGGGCATGTAGACATCGAGGACCTCGCCGCGCAAGGCATACTCGCCTGGAAGGCTCACCCGGGGAACCCGCAGGTAGCCCCAGGATGACAACTTGTCCGCCAAAGCCGTAGCGTCTATTCCATCTCCCTTGCGAACGCGGTACAATCCGTATTGGAAATCGGCGCGCGGAGGAACAGGCGTCATGACGGCGCGTTGGCTGGCGACTATGATTCCGGGACCTTCGTCGTCTAGCATCGCCGCCAACGCGGCCGCGCGTTGTCCGAAAGCGGCGGACCGCGGTTCCACGGGCCTGTACGCCGCCGTCCTCCACCAAGGGAACACGAGCGCGCCGCTTCCGGCCGCCTCGCAGTCCCCGGCAAAGGCTTCGGCCTCGGTATCGGTCGGCGTGACGACAAGGAACCTGACCGGTCGCCCATGCGCTTTTTTAGCGCGTTTGGAGGCTTCGGAGACGAGGAACGCGGCCAGCGGAGCCTCGAGTTCGGCGCAATCCAACGGGTAGGGCCCCGAGGCAAGGCGTTCGAGCGCCTGTACGACCGGTGCATGGGCGAGAAGTCGATTGGAGATGTGTTCAAGTCGTAAGGAGTTCATGCAAATCGTCCGATAACTTAAGAAGGATAGCGCGCCAGTAATACTACCCCAATCGCGCGCGCGCGCACAAGGAGAGCTAGCGGTGTATTCAAGAACCAGACTCTTGACCGCCTTGTTTGCAGTCTTGGCTATCGGCCAGGCCGCGGCGCAGACTGAACTATCCATAGGCTTCTTCGACAAGCGCATCTACGTTCCCGGAGCCGAGGTGTTGCTCAAAATCACCGTACGCAACGACTCCCCCACCGCCTGGAGATTCAAGCTTGCGGACGACAAACGCCTGTCGATCGCTTTCGACGTAAAAACGATGTCCAACCGATCCCTTGAGCCAAGCGACTCATGGAAGCGCAAGATGTCCTCGAGCAGCCCGGTGTTTTACAGGGAGCTGGCCGTGGAACCCGGCGAGGAATACTCGTTCGTCGAGGATCTAAGGGATTATGTCCGCTTCGCCGAACCCGGCGTGTTCGTGGTCTCCTGCGCGTTGTACCCTGAACTGACGAGGGTATCGAGCGCCGAAGGGGTCATACGCTCCAACACGCTTGCCTTGTCGATACGGCCGGGAACGCCCGCCCCCTCGGCGGCCGAGTCTTTCCGCGCCGATACCAACGAGATACTCAAGGCGGAACGCGTCAGCCCCGACGAGGTGGTGGCGCGCACAATACGCGCGAGGCAGAAGAGCCTCTGGAACGAGTTCTTCCTGTACCTTGACGTGGAGAGCCTCCTGAAGGCCAGCCCCGAGAAAAAGCGCATGTACGACAGGGAATCCGACGACGGAAGGCGCAGGATGCTCGCCGCGTACAGGACGGACCTGATGGCAAGCGTCGTCGATTCCGATATAGTTGTAGTACCGAGTTCCTTTGAAATAGTCGAAACCCGTTTCACCGCCGCCGCTGGCAAGGTAATTGTCATAGAGAAGTTTAAAAACGAGGGGTTTTCATTGATAAAAGAGTACACGTATGAACTCGAACGGCGGGACGACATATGGTTCATCGTCTCGTACACGGTCATCAACAAAGGCACGGAATGAAAGCTCTTCTTGTCGTGGAAGATGACGATGTGGCGGAAATGGTGCGATGCAACATACAACCGCTGGGTCTGGACATCATACACTACAGGGATCCGATCAAGGCCTTGGACAACCTCGACGAGATTGCGCCGGACGCGGTGATAATGAGCGCGCGCGATTATCCCCGCCACTGGAAGACAATCGTCGTCGACATCCGGGCCGCCAGGCCGAAGGCCGCGTGCGCGATCATCCTGCTCAAGGGGGATTATTTTCCTTTCGAGGAGGCCGCCAAGGCAGCGTATCTCGGGGTGAACGGCGTCATCAAGGAGAATATATCCGACCCGGCGGAGCTTGACCGATTCGTGCAGATACTCAAGCGATATATTCAGATAGACGATTCGCGGCTTTCGGACCGACACGCGCCAAGCCCTACGGACAGGTTCGGCTTCGTGTTCAGCCATCCAGAGACGTACCTGACTATCACCGGCGCCATAGAAACCATCTCCAGCGACGGGTTGTCCTTCTTTCCGGAATCCCGCGCGCTTGTCGCGGATTTGGAAACCGGCACCATCATCGAAGACGCTTCGCTACGCGTCGACGATACAATTTTGTCATTCCGTTGCAAACTGGTCCGCAATGAAGTGATAATGGCCTTCATGTTCGAGTACGATGAGGAACAGCGCATACTGTTATCATCCTATATAGCCGGCCGCGCCGAGCGCGAAATGCGCGCGCTGTTGAAACATTGAAACTTTCTTGGTAAGATAGACGGTATGAACGACCAATTACCTTGCGACGGAGAGAAGCTCGCCGAATTTGCGAAAAAACTCAAAGCCGTGGGACACCCCATACGTCTCAGGCTTCTTTGCCTCATCGCCAGGGAGGAGGATCCGTGCGTATCCGACCTGTGGAAATGCCTCAAGCAACCACAGCCGGTAATATCACAGCACCTCGCCATACTCAAGGAAGCGGAGATTGTCATAGCCGAAGTGCACAAGACGAAGCGCGTCTACTCGATCGCCGATCCGTTCATACGGGCCCTTATCGCCAAGATCCTCCTGGAGGAAAAGATTCCGGTTATTGAAGGTATCTAGCCCGGATATCTCAAGGCATCGTCCTGCGGACCGCAGAATCCGGCCGCAGCAACCTGGCCTTGGCGACGCTCGCATAGGGTTCCACTCCCTGTGTTTCCAGGGTACTCCACATTACGCCCGCGAAACCCCGCCCGCCTTCGATATACAGGGCATCTGCCAGGACGAGCAGCATCCTGTGCAATGGATATTTGGATAAATACTCCATCACATCCCTGTTTGTCCGCGCCTTTAAGAGGAAATCTTCAAGGCTCCGCCAGGAATAATCACGGTCCTTGGCCTGCATTATGCGTATGGCCCTGGTCAGTGTCATGTTGGCGGCTATCGCGGAATTGATCATCGCATCGGCCCTGCCGTTTTCAAGGTAGAAGGACGCCAGTTCCGCGTATGCATCCAAGGCGAAGGACGGCTCGACGCGGTACAGGGTCATGAATTTATCGAAGCCGGCTTCCCTCAGGGTCTTGGCCATAGCGGAGCGCAATGCCGCATCGAGGTGGGCGGCTCCTTGATCGTCAGGCGCGGCGGAAACGCCATCGAGTATCCGTTGCAGCACCCGCTCCCGGGCGACGCGGTCCGCCTTGACCTCGTACAAGTCGGCCATCGCGTACAGGATGGAAAACATGTCTTCCGGGATATCGAGCGACAAGGCTTGGTCCAAGGCCCTTTTGAACTGGTTCTCGGCCAGGTCAAGTTCCCCTTCCATAAAAAAGATCTTGCCTTTCCAGTATTCGGCTTCCGGATACCTGGACAGGGCATGTATTTCATAACGGAAGGTGCTGATGGAATCGTTCAGGCTTTCGATTGATTTATACTCCAGGACCCTCTGCAAGGCCTCGATGAAGTTTCGGTGGTTGTCAGAAATACGTTCCTTCTTCAACGCGACGATGAGTACTTCGATTGACGGTCCCGCCAACGAGACGATTCTGTCATAGTCGCGGCTGATAAAATCGGCTTCGGCGAAGGCGGAAAGCGCCTTGCGGATCGAACCGTCGGCTGCGCTCGCTTCTTTTGAATCAAGCGCCCTGGCCAGCTTGTCGCCCGCGGCCGTGAAGGAATCCCTGCGCAACGTTATGGCGGTATCGAAGGCGACGAGGGCCTCGCCGAAGCGCTTGCTCTCGAAGGCCCTCTTGCCGCGTTCCAGGCTGAGCCACGCCGGCTCGCCGCTTCGGGGCGCCGACGCCTGGGCCAGGCATGGGCTTCCGAACATTCCGGCCAATGCGATTGCCAATATGAACGTACCGAATTGCTTCTTCATAATCGGGCGAGTTCCTCCCCGAATACAGTATCGGCGTCTTCCGGGGCGCACGTTCGCGCTATCTGCCCTTTTCTGAAAACCATCACCTTGTTCCCGGCGCCGGTGATGCCGATATCGGCGTGTCTGGCTTCGCCGGGGCCGTTGACGACGCAGCCCATCACCGCCACTGTCACCGGTTTCCGTATGGAATAGATACGGTTTTTCCATCGCTCTACGAAAGCGTGGGTATCGAAGGTAGCCCGCCCGCATCGGGGGCACGAGACGATGTCCGCGCTTTCCCGCTTGCCGCTGGCAAGCGCGACTATCTCAATGCCGGCGATGACCTCGTTCTCCGGTTCGTCTGACAACGAGACGCGCAGGGTATCCCCTATCCCGTCCGCGAGGAGAGCGTGCAACGCGACGGCGCTGCGGACGCAGCCTTGCACGAGCGGCCCCGCCTCGGTGACGCCGATGTGTAGGGGAATATCGTAGCGCCCGGCGAACAGGCGGTTTGCCCTTACCGTTTCCTCTACGCCGCTTGCCTTCATAGACACTATGACCGCCGGGAAACCGAGCGCGTCGAGGGCCGCGACCTCACGCTCGGCCGTCTTCATGATGGCTACGGCGCGGTCCGGCTCGTCCTTCAGGTCTGCCGGGAGCGAACCGGCGTTGACGCCGATGCGGATGGGCACGCCCTTGTCGGACGCCTTCGCGGCGACCTCCCTGAGCTTCCAGGCCTCGCCCAGGTTACCCGGGTTGACTCGTATCTTCGCGATGGGGTAATCGAGGCAACGAAGCGCTATGCGCCAGTCGAAATGCACATCGGCTACCAAGGGCATATCTACCATCCCGGCGAGCTCGCCGAGAAGTTCGGCTTGTTCGATGTCGGGTGTCGAAAATCGAAGAATCCCGCAGCCGAGCGCCGCAAGGCGCCGCGTACGCGCGGCCACGGCCTCGAGCCCATCGGAACGTAGCGCTTCCTTCCACATCGTCTGGACTGGGGGCCGGTGGCCTCCGCCTACTATCAGGGAGCCGACCTTGACCGGCCGTGTTTTCATTGCCATGGAAAGATTATATACATTTCAAGCACGAAGACACAGGGGAAAAATGTGTGCATCAATCAATGGCACAGAGACACGGAGAAGAAGAGAAATCAAGGAAAAGGACAAAGAAGGAATACGTCTTTCATATCCGCTCTTCGCCGTGCCTTCGCCCGATAATTATCCCCCTCGTCTTCTCTGTGTCTCTGTGCAAAATTTCTTTGAAAAAATACTATAGTGCGCCGAAGGAGAAGGCCATTACGAAAAGGGCCACAGTCTCGCACAGGCCGACGATGGTGATGTACTGGCCGAAACCCTTGCCCGTTTCGCCGAAGGCGTCGCAGCTCGCGGCGGAGGCTTGTCCCTGCGCTACCGCGGACATGCCCATACCGATGCCGCCAGCGATGCCGAGAGCCAGCCGAAGCAGGCCGGGCTTCTCAGATCCTATCATTGCCTGCATCAGGATGAAGCCATAGATTGTCTGGGTAAGCGGCGCTCCCGCGAATATCATCAAAAGGAACGATGCAGGCTTGTTGGCCAGATAGTTGCGTTTCCACGCGCCGATTGCCGCCTGCCCGGCGATGCCGGCGCCTATCGAGGAACCGACTGCCGCGAGGGCCATGACGCTTCCTGCCCCGATCAAACCGATATCGAGATTCATACAATACCCCTTTCAATTTCTACTACTGATTCATGAACCGTTTCACTGAACGGATCGTACGCATAACCCGACCACTCCATTCCCAAATGGCCGGAAAACTCGAGCATGTTGAGTCGCACGCCATGCACAACTACTGAAAGGACGCTGAGCGTTATGTTCAGCCCATGGCCGAAACCAAGCAACGCAGCCCCGAGCACGAAAAGCATAGCCTTGCCAAGCATCGGCCCCGCCATGCTGTTGACTGTCTGGCTGATGGCGACGCCGGCGAGTCCCACCGCCCACAGTCGAATGTACGAGGTGATATCGGCGAAAACGTTGACCACGCCGAGGAACACCGACACGATGTTGGCGAAACTCGCGAGGATGCTCTTCAAGATGTTCCCCTCGTAATTCGCGAACACGAAATTGAGCGCGAAACCCGCTCCGATCAGGTATAGGGAGAATCCGGGTATGGGGAATCTGACAGCGTCGAGTACGAGGTTGAGCACGATGAAATACATGCCGGCGAGTTGCAGCAACATGCCGAATTGCGCGAGTACCTTGAGCGATTTTCTGTCGCGGATCAGGTTCTTGAGCCTGGCTATCAGCAAATGCACTGTGCCAAGGGCGAAACAGATGATCTTCACATTCACCCCTGAATCGGGGTTGTAGCTGGCAATCTGCGGGATGGAAACCGTTTTCAGGATATCCGGCAGGGTTTCGGCAGGCAACCCGAACCAGCTGGCCGTCGCTATTCCCCACGCCACTGTAGCCGCCGCGAGAAGCAACAGGAGTCTGAGCGAATCGGGCACCTTCCCGGTTTTCTTCCTGGACTTGAGCGACATGAAGATCGCGCCAAGCAACAACAGGCTTCCGTACCCGGCATCACCAAAAATCATCGCGAAGAATATGGTGAAGAACACAAGGAACAATCCCGAAATATCGTACTCGCGATAATTCGGCACCGTGCCAAGAAAATCGAATACCGGTTGTATAATCCGAACAATGGGCGGGTTCTCGACTTTCGTCGGCGGCAGTTCGTCGGACATTGGCTCATCGACGAGGAGTCCCCAGCCTTCCCGCGCGGCGGTCTCGACAAGACGCTTCTCGTCGGCGGCCGGAACCCATGCAGAGAAATAGCCGAGTTCGCCTTCACCCGGCATACCGGAGCAGATGGATTCGAATTGCACCTCGCGTTCCACCTTGGCCAGTACATCGCCGAGCGACTTCGAGTGGGGAGCCAATGCGGCCAATCGTGTGCGGCTTTCGGCTGCCTTGGTTTTCACGACTTCAAGTTCCGCAACAAGCGCTGACAAGCGCGTGGCCACCTGGTTGAATTCGATGCAACCGGCGGGCATACCCCCGGGTACTTCGCCGACGACGAGTATCCTTACGAGAGCCTTGTTGCGCTCCAGCATGATGTATTCGATGTCGTGTGGCATGTTGAGGAATTTCTTCGCATCGACTTCATAGGCCTTGATCGGTACGCCCTTGCCCGTCAGGTAGGCGAACAAGTCCGGGTCGTAATCCCCCCAGGGCTTCACGCGCTCTATTTCCCTGGCGATAGCCGCCTGCTCGTCGATGGCCGACTTGATGTCGGACGCGATGGACCGGATGTCCCTGGCCATGGCGATCCCCTCGTCAAGGGTGAGGCTACCACCGTCCGGTTTGACCTTGAACTCGGACAAGGTGCCGATTGCAGCTACCAGGTCGGCTTTGGCCGCGACCCGGGCTTCATAAGCCGCGCCGGAACCTTGCATGGCTTCAACGTGAAGTACCCCGAGGCGGCTGAGCTTCCGGAGGGACGCGTTTTTCTCGCGCTCGAGCAGTACCACGAAGACACGCTTCATCGGCGCTATCATGACGCTGCCCTTTCCACCTTGCGCTTTGCCATCTTGCCGCGCACCACCTGCGCGGTCTGCTGGTCGCCAAGGTAAATGCCTATCTTCTTGATGTTGCCGGAGGTCTCCGGGATCTTCACCTTCTCGAACAGGTTGACGCGCTGCGTTGTGGTCCTTAGCTCCTTCTCAAGCCTCAGCACCTGCTCCTCGAGCACCTTTATCTCGAGGTCGAGCGTCAGCATCTCGCGCAGGCGGTCCAGGGCGCGGTCGACCCACAGCGGCTTGGCGAAGAGGTCGTACTCGTCTATCGCGAAATCTGCCGCCTTGAATACGGGAATGTCGACGCCGGCGATGTTGCCAGTGGATGTCCGTATCTTCCCCGAGGAGATGATCCACGAGCCATCCGCCTTCTTGACAGCGTCGAGTTCGCCGAACACCGCGATCCATTCAAGAAATTCGCCCATCAGCTTGTCGCGCGCCTCGGCTATCTGTCTGGCTTTGGCCTCGATGACGCGTATCTCCATCTGGAGCTGCTGTTTCTTGAGCTGGAGCGTAGGCAGGTAGCGCTTGTACATCTTGAGCGCGTCCTTCTGCTTCTTCAGCTCGTTCTTTGTCAGCTTTATCTTTGCCAATTACCTTAACCCACCTTTTGAACCACAGAGACACAAGGTTTGTGATAGTAAATTTGAACCACAGAGACACAGAGACACAGAGAAAAGGAGAGAAGAAAAAATGAGGTTCAAAAATTTTGAATCAATAGCAATTGTTCCATTCATTCCTTTGTTCTCTCTCCCGATTTCACTTGTATTACTCTGTGCCTCTGTGCCTCTGTGGCAAAAATTCTCTATCAAACCTTCCTAGGCCAGAATTGGTCTATCAGCTTGGTCTGGAGGCCGGTTTCCTGCGGCTCGAAGCACGCGGCCAGGATCTCCCAGCCTTTGTCGAGCGCCCCTTCGAGAGGGATGTTCACCGACAGGTCCATCATCTCCTTCTCGAAAAGCTCGCCGTACTTGAGGAGCTTCTGGTCCCACGCGGACATCTGGAAGCCCATCGACTTCTTCTCGAGCGTGTCGCGGTAGGCCGAGAACAGCTTTATCATGCCGTCCATTATCGCGCGGTGGTCCGCCCTTGTGCGGCCGTTCACCTGTTGCTTGAGCCGCGAAAGCGAACCGAACGGCTCGATGCGGCCGCCTTTCAGGTAGAACTGGCCCTCCGTGATGTAGCCGGTGTTGTCGGGCACCGGGTGCGTCACGTCGTCGCCTGGCATCGTCGTCACCGCGAGGATGGTGATCGAACCAGAATCCGCGAAGTCGACGGCTTTTTCATAGCGGGATGCCAGTTGCGAGTACAGGTCGCCGGGGTAGCCGCGGTTCGACGGAACCTGCTCCTGCGTGATCGCTATCTCCTTCATCGCGTCGGCGAAGTTCGTCATGTCGGTGAGAAGCACGAGCACGTTGAGGCCCTTGAGCGCGAAGCGCTCGGCGACGGCAAGCGATATGTCAGGCACCATCAGGCACTCGACGACAGGGTCGGCAGCAGTATGGACGAACATGATAGTCTTCTGGAGCGATCCGCCCTCCTCGAGCGTGTCCTTGAAGAAGAGATAATCGTCGTACTTGAGCCCCATTCCGCCGAGGATTATCAGGTCGACCTCGGCCTGCATCGCGATTCGCGCGAGCAGCTCGTTGTACGGCTCCCCGGAAACCGAGAAGATCGGCAGCTTCTGGCTCTTCACCAGCGTGTTGAACAGGTCGATCATCGGGATGCCCGTGCGTATCATCTCTCGCGGGATTATGCGGTTTGTCGGGTTGACCGACGGGCCGCCGATCGGGATGAGGTTCTCGTGGAGCGCCGGCCCCTTGTCGCGCGGTTCGCCGGAACCCGTGAATATTCGGCCTTTAAGCGAGTCGCCGAAGCTGACGCGCATCGGGTTTCCGAGGAAGCGCACCTCGTCGCCCGTCGATATGCCGCGGCCTCCCGCGAACACCTGCAGCGACACCAGGTCGTCGGCCAAGCGGTTGACCTCGGCCAAGGACACGCCGAAACGCGTCGATACTTCCGCCAGCTCGCCGTACGCGATGTCCGTGGCCCGGACGCTTATGACGTTGCCCTTTATCGATTCTATCCGCGAATACACTTTCTTCATGTCGGTTACTCCAGGCTTTCGATGATTTGGGCGGCTTTCTTGTCCAGCCCCGACACCCTCTCGTCGATGAAGGCCTTGAGTTCGGCGTCGGCCTTCCTGAACGCGTCGGTACCCCATTCCACGCCGTTCATGTCGAGGAAGCGCTGGCGCAGCTGGTTGAACCAGCCGCGGGCCGCATCCTTGTCCTTGAAGTCGAACGACGAGCCGAGTACCCTGACAGAGCGCTGGAACATCGCTTGCTGGCGCTCGGGCGAGACGGCGGCGTCGACGGCGTCGAACGAGTTCTGCTGCAGGTACACAGCGTCGAGGAACTCGCCCTTCAAGTACACGTTGAAGTCGTCGAGGCTCGTGCCTTCCTCGCCGACGACCTTCATCATCTGGCCTACCTCGGAGCCGCGCTCGAGGTACTTGTGCGCCCAGGCTACCGAGGCGCCGGGCAGGAGGCTCTTGTACTTCGACCAGGATTCGAGCGGATGGATAGCCGGGTACTTGCGCGCGTCGGAACGCTCGCGGGACAGGCCGTGGAACGCCCCGACCACCTTGAGCGTCGCCTGCGTCACGGGTTCCTCGAAGTTGCCGCCCGCCGGCGACACGGTACCGCCTATCGTCACCGATCCGGTCCCGCCGTCCTTGAGCCTGACGATTCCCGCGCGCTCGTAGAATCCCGCGATCACCGACTCGAGGTACGCGGGGAAAGCTTCCTCGCCGGGGATCTCTTCCAGGCGCCCTGACATCTCGCGCATCGCCTGCGCCCAGCGGCTCGTCGAGTCGGCAAGGAGGAGCACGTCGAGCCCCATCTGCCGGTAGTACTCGGCCATAGTGACCGCCGTGTAGACGGAAGCCTCGCGCGCCGCCACCGGCATCGACGAGGTATTGCAGACTATTATAGTCCTCTCCATCAGCGACTTTCCCGTACGGGGGTCGATCAGCTCGGGGAACTCCTTGAGAGTCTCGACCACCTCGCCCGCGCGCTCGCCGCACGCCGCGATTATTACGATGTCGACGTCCGCATTTCGGCTTGTCACTTGTTGCAGCACGGTCTTGCCTGCGCCGAACGGCCCCGGTATGCAATACGTGCCGCCCTTGGCGACCGGGAAGAACGTGTCGATTATCCTGTTCTTGGTGACCATCGGCTCGACCGGCTTCAGGCGCTCGGCGTAGCAGTCGATTGCGCGCTTGACCGGCCATGAGAAAAGCATCTTCACGGGGATCGAGGCACCCGCCTCGTCCTCGAGCACGGCGACCTCCTCGGTGACCGTATAGGAACCGGCGGGCTTCACCGACTTGACCGCGTACGAACCGTACATGCCGAACGGCACCATCACCCGGTGGACGAAGGCGCCCTCGGGCACCGTACCGAGCGTATCGGATCGCTCGACCTTGTCGCCCGCCTTCGCCACCGGCGTCCAGGCCCACTTCGTCTCGCGGTTGAGCGCGTCGAGGTAGACGCCCGGCTCCAGAAAGTAACCGGTCTTGATCGCGACCTCCGGAAGCGGATTCTGGAGCCCGTCGTATATCTTCCCGAGGAGCCCCGGCCCCAGCTCGACAGCGAGCATCTCGCCGGAAAACTCCACCGGGTCGCCGACCCTGATACCCTTGGTCATCTCGAAAACCTGGGTCTGCACCGTGTCGCCCTGTACCCTGATTATCTCCGCCTTGAGGCGCTTGCCTCCGACGACGATATAGGCAACCTCGTTCATGGAAACGGCGCCCTCCACACGGACGCTTACCATGTTGCCGTTCACTCCCGTGACAGCGCCCTTGGTGTTAGTCATTTGTTTTCTCCGGATTCGTCGCGGTAGTCCGCGGTATCGAGAACGGACCGATAGACGGTCCGGTAGCCTTCGTTCCCCTTTTCGGTGTCGAAGCGCGCCTTGCGCTCCAGCCCTTGCAGCAGCAACGAATAGGCAATGATGTATTCGATGTCGAAATACTTGTTTATCGCTAGAGTCTCGAGGAAATTCCAGCGCTCGCGCTCGATGACGAGTTCGCCCTGCAGCGGATCCCCGGCCTGGAACGCCGCCTGCGCCGCCTTTACGCCGTCATACTCCAATTCGCCCGTCCGCACGTACTTGTCGAACGGCTTCTGCATCCTGCCGGCACGCAGCCTTGCAAGCTCGTTGCGGAGCGACAATTCCCAGTTGTGATAGCGCCTCAGGAGCTTCGACGACGCAAGCCCGACTGGAACGACGTCGCCACCCGGTATCGCCAAGCTGGCGCTGGACAGTAGCGCGAAGTCCTTGACCGAAAGTGCAGCCGCCGCCTTTTCGAGGAATTCCGCGTACGAGAAAGGAGGAGCCGCCGCGGAAGCCTGCAAGGAAGGAAGGGTCGCCATGAAGTAGTAATACTTCGACATGGCTGCGCTATTTCGCCTGTTCCGAGGCGATCGAGGAGGCTACGATGGCCGCTAGCCTGGTGTTCAGGTACGCACCAAGCATTTCCGCGACGGCTTGCGCGGTGAAATCGTAATACAACGCCCCACCCTTCTCGACGAGCCTGAAGCCGGACTTCGTATCCTTGAGCGGTTTGAACTCCACACCCTTCTTGAGGCTGGCGTTGAGCTTGTCACGGAAATACGCCTCGAGCGACTTGAGTTCCTTCTCGGGAAGCAGTACCGACAATTCGTCCCGCCCGTCCTTGGACCATGCTTCAAGAATAGCCGGCAACGCCTTCTTGAGCGTATCGGCATCGAAGGCCGCGTCGACTTCGCGCTTGACTATGCTGGCAAGCAGCTTTTCCATCTCTCCCCTGAAAGCCAGGATGAGGTCGCGGGAAGCCTGCGCAAGGGCGGCCTGGCCGGCATCGCCCGTCCTGGCCGCATCGGCCTTGGCGCGCTCGATAATGGCCTTGCCCTCTTTTTCCGCCGTCGCGATGAGCGCTGTACGGCGAGTCTCCGCATCTGCCACGATGGCGGCGGCTTGGGCTTCGGCGCTCTCCACGCCTTCGCGCTTGATCCTTTCAAGCAATTCCTGTACGCGAATATCCATGGCTTCCTCTTTCCCTATTGATAATCGGGACGTTTTCTAGCGGTCGCCCGACGAAATGAATGTGCGAATCTTCTGGAGTTTTCTCTGCAATAGTTGGCCAACTGCCTCCGTATCCTCGAATTTGGATACGAACTCCCTCGATCGTGCGAGTAGATCTTCCTCGATTCCAGCGGTATCTTTATAGTTCGACAGATCGATTCCGTCAACGATCTCGGCAAATTTTTGAAGTGCATCGATTTGCTGCCGCAACACGGCGCCGTTCTCAAGATGCACATATTCCGTGATCTTGTCATCACGGTAGCGTTTTTCATTTATATCGATCCTCATCCGTATATCATCTATCATGTCATCGAGCTCAACCCTGAACAAACGAGCGAAGTGGCGGGCATCGGATCCCATGTAGGCCTCCATTACGCAATCGAAGTATCGAATATCTCCAAAGCATATGCAAGAGTTCACCCATGGAAAAAGCACTATTTCCATGTCCAGACTCTCGACACTCGAACTTACTCCGACCGCCTCGCCACTTACCACCGTTGACTCCGAACACCCGCCGATGCTATGTTCACACAGAGTTTAGTGACGATGCGCCAGTCGTAC
>CAZKJA010000045.1:0-15661 GCA_964552925.1 uncultured Treponemataceae bacterium | reverse complement strand
GACGCAAAGAGCCTCCTGTCCGGATTGTAGAAGACTTTTCCATCCCGCATATGGCGGCCGCCTGCTTGTTGACAAGCGGGCGGCCGGTTTATTTTATACTTGTGTTCATCGACGCCCACTTCCATGCCGACGACCTCCTCGCGTTCGAACCGGAGTTCCCCGCTGTGTACCGGGCTCTCGGGGTGATCGGCCTGGCTTCAGTCCACGATGCAACCGGCCTCCAGGCCACCGAAAGGATAATGGCCGAAGCCGGTCAGTACCGCCTGTCCTTCGGCATCCACCCTCAGCTCGCTGTCATGGACCAGGCGGACGAATTGGAGCGGGCCGTCGTCAGCGGCAGGGTCGCTGCTATCGGCGAATGCGGCTTCGATTTCTTTGGCGACGCCCCGGACTTGGTGCGCAGCGCAGAAAACGAGAGGCGGCAGAAGGAAGCCTTCGAGTTTCAATTGGACCTGGCGGAACGACATGGCCTGCCGCTCGTACTGCACATGAGGCGGGCCAACGACCTGCTCTTCGGGTACGCCAAGCGCTTGTCGGCCCTGCGCGCGGTAATTCTCCATTCGTGGGGAGGCCCTTCCAACGAGGCGCTCGATTTTCTCTCCCGGTGCCCGTACACGCTGTTCTCGTTCGGCAATTCGATAGCCAACGGCAACAAGAAGGCGCGCTCGAGCGCGGTTGCCCTGCCTGGCTCCGCGATACTCACCGAGACTGACGCGCCGTACCAGCCGCCCAGGGGTTTGCCTGATCCCGGCTCCAAAAGCGGACGGAGGCCGCTGATGCGCAACCACTCCAACTTCACCGATCTCCCGCGCATTATAGGAGAAATCGCTTCAGCGCGGGGAGAGTCGTCCGCTACGCTCGAGGCGATCGTCGAGAAGAACTTCAGCAAGGTGTTCGGCGATGCCCTTCGATGAAAGGACCCGCATCCTGCTGGGCGACGAAGGCGCCGACAAGCTCGCCCAGGCGCGGGTATGCGTATTCGGGCTCGGTGGCGTCGGCGCGACGGCTGCGATGGACCTGGTAAGAGCAGGGGTCGGAGCCCTCGTGGTAGTCGACTTCGACGAGGTGAGTGATTCGAACCTGAACAGGCTGTACTTCGGTTACTCGGACGAGGTGGGCAGGCCGAAGGTGGAAGTCTTTACCGACTACGCGCTGAAGGTAAACCCCGCCGTCCGCATCGAGGCGATAGGCTCGATAGTACGCGGCAGGGACGCGTCGGCGATGATTCCCGAGCTATGCGATTTCTACCTGGATTGCATCGACACGCTCAACCCCAAGGTCAACCTTATGGCCGCCCTGGCGAGGCGCGCGCTGCCGTTTGCCTCGAGCATGGGTACCGCGGGGAGGCTGGCGCCCGAGCGCCTGCGCATAGGCTCGCTGTGGGATACCCACGACTGTCCGCTGTCGAGCCTGGTGCGCAAGAGATTGCGGCGACTGGGCTTCGGCCCTGCTCTCAGGATAACCTCAAGAAATGCGCGTCTGTCAGCGGATGATGAAGCGGAAAACCAGCCGGATGACATGCCCCCGATACCAGCCGAGTTCCTGTGCGTATGGTCCGACGAGCCAGCCGTAGCGCCTGCAATGCCGCCGGACGGATCGACCCTGGGCGACACCGTAAACGGGGAACGGGTACGCGCAGTCCAAGGCTCGAGTCCTTTCGTACCGCAGGCGGCGGGGCACATCCTTGCAAGCCTGGTGGTCCGGCGAGTATTGGCAAGGTAACACGGTCAGTCCATCAATCTATCAATCGAGCATCCGCTTGGCAATATGGATGATGTGTCTGTTAATGCGGTTGTAGTGCCCGAGCAAATCCATGTAGATCGGGTTCACCTCCATCGATTCCCGGTGGCCTTGCGCCAGGCGCTGGAAATGCTGGTTGCGGATTTCCGCCTGCAGCTCTTTGAAAGGCGCACGATCCGACAGGAACTTTTCTGCCGCCGCACGATCATCTGCCTCGAAGGCTTTTATTATCAGGTGAAAGTGATCGAGCACCATGGCATGCACGGCCGATATCTCCGCGGCCCCCTGCTCGGGCAATTGAATCCGAAGCTCTTCAAGCTTCCGCGCCCTGTCAATGATGTTTACGTCTATCACATCTGCCAGGTTCTCCAGTTCATTGACGGCAGAAAGGTATTCGACAACCCTGCGCGACTGGCTCGCCTCTAACGACATGCCAGCGACCTTGGTAAGGAACATCACCAGAGCGTTTCGCAGGAGATCGACATTCCCGTCAAGCTTGCGGATTCCATCGATTTCCCGATCTTTCTCGACATCGCCTTCCGTGCAGCAGAACAGGCGATAACTTCGCTGGTACATTTCCTCGACTATGCCCGCTACCCGCATGGTCTCCTTTTTCGCCTGCTCCAGCGCGATCTCAGGCTGGGCGACGAGACCATCGTTGATATGGATTGGCCCGAATGCCGGAGAGTCTTCCTGAGGCGGAAACAATTTCTCAAACAGTCTTACGACCAACGGCAGGATCGGGATAATGATGATGTGGTTGAGAACAGGCATCATTGTATGCGCCATCGCTATTTGTCTGGCTATATCCTCCGTGCCAAAGAGCACTGAAGTGACTGCCCTGGCCATCACCAGCCACAATCTGTCGCCCCGGAAGGGAATCGACAGGAGTATGTACACGAAAAAGACGCCGATGGTCTGGAACATCACGTGGATATAGGCAGTGCGCTTGGCTTCACGGTTCAACGCCATGCTGCCGAGTACAGCCGTGATGCATGTGCCTATCGAAGCGCCCAAATTGATGGGCACTGCCTGCGCCAAGGTAATGCTCCCCGACAAGCCCAGCGCTATGACTATGCCACTGGTCGCCCCGGACGACTGGATTATCATCGTGAACACCAAGCCTATGAGGATGCCCAGAAGCGGATTTTGCACTGAGATCATCAGATCGAGGAATGGTTGGTACGTCCGCAAGCCGTTCAATGATTGCGACATCATATCCATGCCCAAAAACAGGAGGCCGAACCCGAGCAGTATGCTGGCCAAGTTCTTGTTTCGCTTCTTCTTTGCGACAAGCGAGGTAAAAAAACCTATGGCGATGATCAGCGTGGCAAATTTGGATAGTTTGGGTATGGCGACAAGCTGTCCCAGGACCGTCGATCCGAGTTCCGCGCCCAAGGTTACCGCGAGGGTCTGCTGGAAGGTCATCAGGCCCGCGCCGACCATCACGGCTTCCAGCACGGTCGTCGCTGACGAAGACTGGTTCACAACGGTAACTCCGAGTCCGGTCAGGTAGCCGCGAAACTTGTCCTTGGTCAGGCTGAGCATGATGCCCTGCAGACGCTCGCCGGCAAAGGCGGTCAGGCTGTCGTTCATGAGGAGCATGCCGTACAGGAATACGGCAAGCCCCCCGATCAACATGAAAAATTCCCAAATCGTCATTATTTCAACCTTTTCGCATCGCTTAAGTCTGAAGGAATCCAGACAGGAGCGGCTGCAGTTTCTTCCTTGACTGGCTCAGATCCGCCTGTGCGTAATACTCGGTATTTCCTCTGATCTTTCCGGATGCTGCGGGCAATGGCGTGAGCCCGAGCCCGGACTTGTTCATGAATTCGACAAGTTTTTTGCGCAGCGAAGCATCGTCGGAGTGCACCGCCAATTCACGGGTAAAGTCCGGCGCTGTATACGCGCTCATCACCAGAAGCACTGCCAACTTCCTCGACTCCGCATACGCTTTGAAACTTGCCTCGAGCGATTTGTCCTTTACCATCCAGTCCGCTAGCGACAGCAGCGCCGAACTCATGCCGCAGAGAACTGAACCCATTTTGTATTCCTTGTAATCCTTGCGAAGGATATCCTTGCTGGACAACGCCGCCACGTTGAACTTCTCGAACTGCAGTTTGTCGAACAAGGCTTTCTGGTCAGTGCCGCAGACGGGCAGAAGGCGCTTGGCGACAGCCTCGTCACGCGGGGTAACACGCTTAGCCTCGGGGTCGAGGTTTACAGTATCCAGGAGTATGGTGCCGAGCGCGAGCGTCGCGATTCCCGCGTCCAGGCGAGCGGAACCACCGAACATGGCTTCCGCCACCAGGGTCGAAGCTGAGCCGACCGGCGCGATCGTCCGGCGGGCTGCGGGATAGAGTCCCTCGTCGGTGTGGTGGTCGACTATTTCTTCAACCTTCGGTTCCCACGCCGCCTGGCCAGCGGCCAGCTTGTTGTGATCGATCAGCACGAGTTTGGAAGCGCTATTTGCCAACAGCTTGCCAAGGTCGACGTCATCGAGGAAAACCAGGCTCTTCACATCCATCCCGGCCTCCTGGAACAGCCAGAGGGCTTCGGTACGCAAGTTGAAGTCTTCCCGGGGAATGTTCATCACCGGTACGTTTGACAGACCGCCGGATACGGATCCTCTCGACCAAGCGTAGAGCACCGACGAAGCCATCGAATCGAGGTCGGAAGCTTCGTTGCCCATGAAGACCCTGACCGGTTTGCCGGAGCGGGCGGCGGCAGCGGCCGACTTGAGGAACGCGTTCAATGCATCGCTTGTCTTACCCATAGGTATAACTCTCCTTTGGTTCTTGCTGCGGCTTACTTGCCGCCAGGTTACTATTACTGCGAAACGTTATTGAGTTTGTCCTTACGCATCTGCATGAATGGCAACGCGAATGAAGCTGCTGCGATGAGGAGAAGAACCAAGCTGGCCGGCCGCGTGACGAACACACTATAACCGCCCATGATGACAGCCCGGCGAAAATTGACCTCGGCTAGCTTTCCCAATACCAGGCCGAGCACGATAGGCGCCGGGGGGAAATCGAAGCGCTTTAGCTGCCAGCCAAGTACGCCAAATGCCAACGCGACTCCTACATCGAACATGGAGTTGTTTACCGCATAACTTCCGATGACCGTAACCGCCAAGATCATCGGCAGGAGGATAGCCGGAGGAATCAGCGTGACTTTGACCCACAAGCGCATCCCCAGGGCGCCGAACAGGAACATGACGGCTGTCGCGACGAACATGGATGCGAAGAGTCCGTATACCAATTCGGGATTGGTCGAGAAAAGCATGGGGCCTGGCACCAGGTCGTGCATCATCAGCGCGCCGATGAGGACGGCGGTCGAGGCGCTGCCGGGTATCCCCAAGGTCAGTAGCGGAACCATGGCTCCACCGACGGATGCATTGTCGGCGGCTTCAGCGGCAGCCACGCCTTCGGGGTTACCCTTGCCGAAGGTCTCGGGGTGCTTGCTGGTGCGCTTGGCCAGGTCGTAGGCAAGGAATGATGCTATGGCCGCGCCCGCGCCGGGGAATATGCCGATGAGCGTTCCCAGTACCGATGACTGGAGCATCACCCATTTGAGCTTCCAATAATCGCGTACAGTCGGCCAAAGCTCCTTCTTGGATATCTCGCCCTTTTTCAGGGGCTTCGGCTTGCCTTCATCCTCCAGCTTGCTGAAGACTTCGCTCAGGGCAAAGAGTCCAATGAGCGCCGGGATGAAGTTGAAGCCGTCGAACAGGTCGATCGTGCCGAAAGTATAGCGCTTGACGCCGGAAATCGGGTCAAGCCCGATCGTGTTGAGCAGGAGGCCAATCATCGCGGCGGCAAAGGCCTTGGCCCAGTTGCGACCGCCAAGCGAAGCCACTGTAGCCAATCCCAGAAGCGCCAGCGCGAAATATTCGGCGGGGTGCATCTTGACCGCTACGCCGGCGAGCGGCTTGGCAAAGAGGATCAAAACCAGGATACCGACAAATCCACCCACAGTAGAAGATACCAGAGCTATCCCCAACCCCCACCCAGCCTTGCCTTGCTGCGTCAGGGCATAACCATCAAAAGATGTTGCGACTGCGGAGGGAGTGCCTGGAGTGTTGATCGTCACCGCGGTAACCGAGCCGCCATAGTTCGCGGCTTGGTATATGGCGAGCAGGAGCACCATCGCCGTCAAGGCGGGCATGCGGTAAGTGAAGGGCACGAGGAGGGCTACACCCATCGATGGCGAGAGTCCGGGCATGGCGCCTACCAGGATGCCGCACACGACGCCGGCGGCTATCGCTAGCAAGGGCTCGATCCCCATCATCTGACCGAAGCCCTGCATGAGGGCATTGAATGTTTCCATAGGGTTCACTCCTTTACCGGCGCATCATCGGGTCAACATCTCGAAGAGGGCGCCATTGGGCAGGGGGACGAACAGCAGCTTATGGAAGATGCCGTACGAAAACAGTACCCACCCGAAGGCAACGGACAGGATTACCGGCCAACGGCGGTACCCAAGGATCAGTATGCCCGCGATCACGAAAAGGAAGCTCGATATGTAAAACCCGACCAGATTGATCAGGATCATATACGCTATCATCAAGCCCACGAAAAGAAATGAAAGCCGGCCGTGTCCCAGCGCAGGGTCGGCGTCCTGGTTCCCCCGGAACGCGCTGACCAACAGGATCAAGCAGAAGGCGAGCAGAAGATAGATCCAGAGCCGCGGGACGACGGAAGCGGGCACTTGTCCCTTCGCCGCGAATCCGTAGGAAAAAATCAGGAAGACCAAGCTGAACAGGGCAAGCCCTCCTATAACGGTGACAAGGCCTATGTGTTCCTTGATGACCGGACGCGCGGAACGGCGGAGTACCAAGCGAAGGAGCGCGAGCAATACGACCGCGATAGTGACGATGATGAACAAGCCTTTGGAAGAGTCCATGAATTTGAGCAGGGGCTTAAGCTTTTCCATGTGGTCATACTCCTTGTTGAAGGGGGAATGGCGACCGGCCAACTTGATGGACCGGTCGCCGCAGGTTTATTTGACCAGGAACTTCCTCTGCTCCACAAAATCACTTCGGATCATTTCGTTGAACTTGTCCTTCTTGAGATGAACAAGATTCATCCCGTTCTTCTCGAAGAACTGCCGCCAATCGGGATCGTTGGTCACCTTCTCGAAAAGATCGCCGTACCAACTCTGGATCGAAGCCGCGGTGCCCTTCTTGACCGCGAAACCTCGCCAGATCGATTCACTGTCAAGTCCGGTGAAGCCCAGTTCCTTGAACGTCGGTACGGTGGGGAACTGCGACATGCGCTTTTCCGAGGAGATCACTGCGAGCATCAAGTCTGGCTTGCCTGCAATATCGGCAGGGTTTCCGACATAGACTTCTCCTTGGCCGCCCATTACTGCAGCCATTGCCTGGGCACCCGAATCAAAGGGGACAAACTTGCCGGTAATCCCGGCTTTTTCCCAAATCTTGTAGGTCATGTATTCGTCCAAGCCTGGTGGCGCGATCCAAATCTGCTGGCCCGGCCTGGCTTTGGCGTCAGCCAGGATATCCTGCCAAGTCTTGAACTTGGACTTGGTACCAGTGATCAGGCATTCCGCGTCTTGGACCAGCAAAGCCATCCAGTCGAGTTCGAACGGATCCACGGTGGATTCCGTGGTTATCATGTTGGTGATCAGCGCCCTGGTGACCGCGAAGAGGGTGTAGCCATCGGCGGCTTGGTTGATCACGCCCTCCATGGCAACCATGCCGCCGGCACCGGGCTTGTTCTCGACCACGAAGGTAGCCTTGGTGTACTTCGCAGCCACATCGACAAATTTCCGGGCGGTGATGTCGATAAGTCCGCCGGGTGCAGTATACACAACCAACTTTATCGGCTTGGTCGGGAAAGCCTGTGCTCCCACAGCTATCGCCTGGAACATGAGGAATGCGACAAGCGCGACCGTGAAAAAACGTTTCATATTGATCCTCCTTGATGGATACGGACGGTTTTTGAATGCCGCCCTCTTGACCTTGGTTACATTCCCACGACGCGCTTTGCGGCGCGGAGATAATTGGTATTCGGCATGGACGCAATGCCCAAGCCTTCGATGACCTGCTTCATGCCGACGTAGTTCTCGCTTTCGGCGCAGGCCGATTCGACCAATGCGCCGTTGAACCACACCTGCGCGTACTCGCAGATGATGCCGTCGATCGTAAATCCATAGCGCATTTTCTCGACAGATACCGCGGTGGTCTGCGGGTGCTTTTTGGCCATCTCGATGAACTCATCGATGGTATACGAATCCTTCTCCAGCTTCATGTCCGCCTTGAGGTGGGAAAGTATGGTCGCAAGGTCGGCTTTCTTCACCGGAAACTGGAATTTACCGCTTGGCTGGAAAATCTCATAGCCATCGGGCGTCTGGCCGGTCTTGAGCTTGATGTCCAAAAGGCCGTCACGGACTTTGACGTTGGCTTCATTGGTGTTTACCGAGAGGAAATACGTTTCCGCGGGCATTTTTCGCGCCTGGAACAGGACAGTCTTCCCATTCCACATCTTGTCCTTGACTATCTCGATGACTCCCTGCCCGAATACGCGGAATTCGGCCCTGGGAACGATCTTGGCCGCTTCCTCGGCGCTGGTAGCTACATTCCTGGAAAATACGTCCGGCATGATAGACCTCCTGGACTGGTTCTACGGCGCATGGAGGCGCCGCGCGGCGGATGCCGACCAGTGATGGTCACCCATATTCAGCGGGAGGTCAAATAAAAGTAATTTATCCGACAGATAAGTAAATTTTTATAGATTAATGCTTTCTGGATCAAAACGATTATGCACAAGTTCGATGAAATCCGCCACGATAGCCGAGCGCTTGGCATCCCGCATGGTCAGGAGACAGAACCATCTCGGCGAATCGAGTCCGTCTACCGGCACGGGTCTGAGCCATCCGACTTCGGCTTCGCTCGCGATGGCTGACCTGCAGAGCACGGTGACTCCGAGTTCGTGGCGGACCATGGCCTTGATGGCTTCTGCGTTGCCTATCTCCAGATACATGTTCAAGGGCAGTCCTTGCCGGTTGAAACGCTCCTCGATTTGACGTCTGGTCAAAATGTTCCTGGGAGGCAGGATAAGGGGCAAGGTTGCAAGTTCGGCCAGCGTAATACGTTCCCTGCTGGCGTACGGATGTTTGGGATGAAAAACCGCGACAAGATCGTCCCGCAGGAGCACCCGCTCCGTGACCGCGCCGGTTGAAGGACGAAGCCGCTTGCTCCCGACAAAGCCAACATCGATCTGCCGCGCGAACAGCAGGCGCTCCACATGGTATCTGGCGTGTATGCCCAGGGTAAATGATATATCGGGTATAGCCAGTCGTGCCTCGCGCATCAGATCCGGTACAAGATGCACCCCTGGCAATCCGCTGGCGCCAATACGCACGGTGTGTTCAGACTTGCTCTCTATACCGGGTAATGCCCCCCTGAAATCCTGGAAATTACGGAGCAAACGTTCAGCAAACGGTAGTACGGCTTTACCTGCTTCAGACAATTCGACCCGTTTGCCCGACTTGGTAAAGAGAACGACGTCGAGCTCGTTTTCCAGTTCCCGTATCTGCGCGCTTATGGCCGGTTGGGTATAGTTGAGGCGACGGCCCGCTTCGCTGAAACTCTTGCACCCGGCTACCGTGCAGAAAGCCTGAAGCTTTGTGGTATCCACCTTCTCTTACCTCGAGGTCGAACAAAGGAGATGTGTGCTTGGGCTTGTCCCCGGTTTTATACCATAAATCCTCCAATCGGACAAGCATCGGGTTGCGTACGGCATGGGTTCCAGGACGATTGCCGTCCAGAGCTCGCGACAACCTTGACAGCCGGATAACCCGCCGTCATGATTGCGCGATCAATCCATCAGGGACGGCCAGCATGACGTTGTATTCCTTCGTGGCGGTGCTTTGGCCTTGGGCGCTCGCAATCGCGGTCGGGCTCGCCGGCTGGAGAACAGCCAAGTTTCTGCGTTTTCCTGCCCCCGCCATGATCGGTCCCATGATTTCCACAGCGGTCACAATTCTCGCCGGAGTTCCGCGGGCTCATTTCCCCCCGTGGCTGCGTGTCGCATTGCAAGCCGTCATCGGAGGCAACATAGGCCGGGCCCTGGACCGGGAAGCGCTACGGGTAGTGGGAACCATGCTGCCGGGAATGGCCATGGCCGCGACCTGGTACGTGATTACGACCGCGGCATTGGGGTTCCTGCTGTCGGCGTGGACCGGAATCTCGGCGGGCACCGCGTTCCTGAGCACCGCTCCCGGGGGCGTTGCCGAGATGACGGCGCTGGCTGTCACCACCGGCGAGGATGTCCCGTTCGTCGCGACCTTGCAGGCGCTACGCGTCGTGGCCACGAACACCCTGGTACCCCTCCTTGCGCGGCACCGTCCCGGAACCCAGGCAGAATTCCCGGCTACCGACAAGCCGCCCGAGGCCGGTTCGGGGAGGCGGGACAGGTTGCACTGGGCTGCGGGTCTGACGGCCAGCCTAGCCGGAGGCGCGGCATTCACGGCGATTGGGATACCCGCGGGCGGGGTGATCGGCGCCATGGTCATTACGGCGGTCCTCAGGGTTTCCGGCGTACGATTCGCCGCATCGCCAAGGCCGGTGCTGACCGGGGCCTACCTTTTTCTTGGCATCTCGGTGGGCTACTCGTTCGAGCCATCAACGCTGGATCGACTCTACCGTTCGGCACCAATCCTGCTCGCGATGACCGCCATGACGTTGGCCTGCGGTCTTATCCTGGGAGTGTTCGTGCAACACATCATGCACGTCGACCGGCGCACGGCGATGCTGGCAAGTTCGCCAGGTGGCCTGTCCCTGATGGCGGTAGTCGCCGACGAAACCGGCGGCGGCGCGCATATCGTCAGCATGTTCCACCTGGTCAGGATCATCTGGGTCGTGCTGGCGATGCCCGTGTTCCTGAGCCTGGTGCACTGAAAAGCCGGATCCGCTCAGAGCCCCACGATAAATCCCGACAGCAACCGTTTACAATCTTCCGGCGCCTCGACCATCGCCGAGTGCCCCACGCCGTCGAGTATCTCCAGCTTTCCTTTGGCGTAGGCGGCCGCGGTCTCCCTGGCCATCGCTTCGGTTATGATTATATCCTTGCGTCCCCAGATGACGAGTACCGGCCCCTTGAACATTCCTGCCTTGCCGCGGTAATCGAAGCGCTCGAGGGCGCGCGCGTTGCCGGAGAACGCGTGTCCGGCCATCAGCATGGCATCATCGGTGAGCGCATCGAGCAGGGCCTGGTCCTGTAGCGTTGGCGCGACGGAAGCCAAGCCTTTGCGGAGAAGATCGCGGTTGGTCCGGTACAGCTCGATGTACGGGTAATGGGCCTCGGGGGTCTTGAGCCCCGCCGGCGACGCGCTGTCGATCAGGACAATCGCCTTGGCCAGTTCCGGGTTGCGCGCGGCCATCGCCATCACGACGCCGCCACCCAGGCTGTGCCCGACCACTACAGGCTTTGACAGGCCAAGCACCTTGATGAAAGCAGCCACATGATCGGCATACACGTCGATATCGGCGACCTCGAGTGCTTCTGAATGTCCGAAGTTCGGCATGTCGAGAGCAATCGTCCTGCAACCGGGCAGGTCCATCACCAGGCTCCACCAGCGCGACGAACCCGTATTGCCGTGGACCAGCACAACCGGGGTACCCGCACCCTGCTCGACATAATTTATTTTCTTGCCTAGAATCACGACCTGTTTCGGCTCCAGAACAGAATCCGGTTTCATCGTTGACTCCTTGCCACTGCATGCCCCGCATGAGGCGAGGATGTACGCACATACGATCAGCGCAGTACCCGCGAAAACAGTTGGTGTCCGCGTCCGCGCAAGAACCATCGTCAGCCAGCTGCCTTGCCGGCTATCGATCCGAGGAAGCCTATGACCGAGTCAGCCACCGCTCCCGGCCGCTCTATCACCACAGCATGACCCGCGTCGGGAATTTCCTCGTAGCGGGCACCAGGAATCCGGCACGCGATTATCCGCGAATATGCGTGGTGCTTGAGAATGTCTCGCGTCGCGACGAGCGCGAGGGTCGGGCAGCTTATGCTGCCAAGATCCTTGGTCAGGTCTATCGCCAGGAAGGCATCGCAAAGCCGCCCAAAGGCTTCGAACCAGTCACGCGGCAACGAGGCTATGGCATCTTCACGCTTGGCCAGCACATCGCGGTTTGCTACGAGGTACTCCGCCGAATAATTCCACGGCAGGAGAGTCTTGTAGAACACGCGAGGGTCAGAAAGCGCCGCGGCCTTCCAGGATTCAACCGCGGCCCCGAGCACGGCGTCGTATTCGGAGACACCGTCGATCGAGGTGACGCTGGCGCACAGCGCGGGGTACTCAAGCGCGAATGTCAGCGCGACTTCCGCCCCGTACGAAGTGCCGACAATGTGCGCGCGCCTGATGCCCAGCATCTCCATGAGGGCCGCCAGGTCCTTCGCGTGCAGGCCCAGCGAGTACGGCGAGGCCGGCCTGTCCGACAGCATTTGCCCGCGGAAATCATGGGCGACCACGCGGTAGCCCGCCGCGACGAGTCGCTCGCTTACCGGTTTCCAGTGCGATATCGACATCGCTATGCCGTTGAGGAGGAACACCGTTTCCGGGCCCTCACCGACGGACAGATACTCGATGCCAATGCCGTCAATCGCCGCGCGTGCCATAGTCTATATTCCCAGATACGCCGAGACCACGTGCGGGTTCTTGGCCAGCCCCTGCGCCGTGTCCTCGAGCAGGACCGCGCCGTTCTCGATCACGTAGCCGCGGTCGATCGCCTTGAGGCTCTCGCGCACGTTCTGCTCGGTAACGAGTATCGCTATGTCCTTCTTGAGGATCGCGAGGCGCTCGAACACTTCGGCGACAATCGACGGCTGGAGCCCAAGCGACGGCTCGTCGAGGATAAGCAAGGCCGGGTTGGCCATAAGAGCGCGCCCTATAGCGACCATGCGCTGCTGCCCACCCGACATCGTGCCGACGTACTGCTTGTAGCGTTCCTTGAGTATCGGGAACAGGGCGAGTACCATCTCCAGCTGTCTGGCCATCACCGTCTTGCCGCGGGGCACGTAGACGGCGCCCAGTTCCAGGTTGTCGGCGACGCTCATGCCCGGGAACAGTTCGCGTTCCTGCGGCACAAGCGCGATACCCGAGCGAGCTACCATGTGCGTCGGATGGCCACCGATAGAGGCGCCTTCGAACTCGATGGTCCCGCTCCACGGCTTTACCATTCCCATGATAGCGTTGATGAGAGTCGTCTTGCCCGCGCCATTCGGACCGAAGAGTCCGACCGATTCTTTGCCGACCGACAAGTCGATGCCTCGTAGCACCCTGAGTTTGCCATACCCGGCTTCCAGTTTCTTTATTTCGAGTATCATGCGGCGCCTCCGAGATAGGCTTCTATGACGCGCGGATTCTTCGAGACCGTCTCGTACGTTCCTTCGGCTATGAGCTCACCGGCTTCGAGTACGATTACCCGGTGCGTAAGTTCGCGTATGACGCCCATCACGTGCTCGACCACGCCGACGGCAAGCTTGCGCTCCTTGGCTATGCGCTGGACGGTCGTGATCATCTGCTTGGTCTCATCGCTGTTCAGCCCCGCCATCACCTCGTCGAGGAACAGGATTTCAGGTTCGTTGGCCAGGGCGCGGGCTATCTCCATTTTTTTAATCTCCAGAATCGACAGCTGGGTCGTATCCCGGCCGAGCCGTTCCAGTTCCAGGTCCGCGCATATCTCCTCGGCGGCCCTGCGGGCTTCCCGCAGGCTCTTGCCGCGGCTGAAGACCGACCCGACCATCACGTTCTCTATCACCTTGAGGTTCTCCAGCGGGTGTATGAGCTGGTAAGTACGGGCTATGCCCATGCGGCTCCGCATGTGGGCCGGGGCATAGGTGATGTCCTTGTCCTTGAATACGACCGAACCGGAAGTCGGCATGAGGATTCCGGAGACCAGGTGGATAAAGGTCGTCTTGCCCGCTCCGTTCGGCCCGATTATGCCGAGTATTTCGCCTTCTTCCATCGTGAAGGAGACGTTGTTGACGGCTACGAGGCCCGAGAATGCCTTGGTCAAGCCGGTTGTGACAAGTTTACTCATGGATGGCTCCTGCCTTGCGGTTTTCCCGTATCGTCTTGCGAGCCAGGCCGACGAGGCCTTGGGGCATGAACAGGATGACGAGAACGATGATCACGCCGTAAACGACCAAGTGGCCGTAGGGGATCTTCAGTTTTAGCCACTCGGAGGCTACGCCGAGCAATACCGCTCCGGCCATCGGGCCAATCGTGCTGTGGATGCCCCCGAGGAGGGCCATCGCCAGCGGCAACAACGTAAAATGGGCGTCAAAAGCCGTCTCTGGGGTGGTGAAGCCGTATGACTGGACCTGTATCGCGCCCATCATGCCCTGGATGACCGACGTGATCACGAACGCTACGAGAAGGTAGCGGAAGATGTCGACGCCGCTCGAGCGCGCGCTCGTCTCGTCGTTCCTGATAGCCGTCAACGCCAGGTGCATTTTGCTCTTCTCGAAGTACCACGAGACGCCTATCGAGATGAAGAGGCCGCCCAGGCAAAGCCAATACAGCGCCGTCGAGTTGCCTCCGAAGATCGGAGCCGGCAGGACGACGCCTTCCGGACCGCCGGAGAAGTCGTGGAGGTTGTGCATGATTATGCGGAATATCTCCATCAGCGCGAGCGTGGTGATTGAAAAGTACATCGCCCGCAGACGGAGTATCGCGAAGCCGAGCGCGAAGGCCATCACGCCCGCGAAGGCTGCCGCGAATACTATGCTGGCGAATGGATCCATACCGCCGCGCAACACCGCGAGCGCCGAAGCGTAGGAACCGAGGCCGAACAAGCCGGCTATGCCGAACGAAATCTGCCCGGAACGCAATAGCATATCCCAGCTTATCGCCAAAGCCATGTAGGTCATCACGCTGCGGGCGACGTTGAGGGGATAGGCGCCAAGGAATGCTGGGAAAGCTATGACGGCGGCGGCTATGACAGCCGCTGCCAGGTACGAGGTTTTCAGCTTCATGCCTTCTTCCCCTTGATCGAGCGTCCGAGTATCACCGTGATGATCAGGACGAAGAAAACGATATCGGCCCAATCGCGTGCCCCGCGGAAAGCCTTGAGGAAATTCTCCGAAATGCCGAGGAGGACGCTTGCCCCGAGTATGCCTGGTATATTGCCGATGCCCGCCATCGCGATGAGGCAAAAGCTTTTCATCGTATATGGAGCGCCAACGGCCGGGAATATCGATGCGCTGGTTATGAACACGGCACCCATCATGCCGACGAGAGCCGAAGCCAGGGCGAATACGAAGCCATAGGTCTTGTCGACATCGATGCCGACGATCGCCGCTCCCTTGGGATTCTGCCCGACGGCGAGAGCGGCCTTGCCGGCTGTCGTCTTTGTCAGGAAAAGCCTGAGACCGACGATCATAAGGAGGGCAATACCTACGTAGACGAACTTGTAGACACCGAACGAAAGGTCCCCGATATCGACCGACGCCGATACGTAGTCGAAAGACAATTTGCGTGTCTGCGAGGTAAACAGCAGGTTGGCCACCTGGGTCATGGAGATCGCCAAACCGAAGGTAAGTATCAGCTGGTTGAGCTCCGGCGCCTTGAGCGCCTGCCTGATGGTCAGTTTGTAGATCACGAAGCCGAATGCAGCAGTCACGATACCAACGGGCACCATGGCCAGGAACGGATCCATTCCCGTCGCCGCGCAGAGCATGTAGGTGATATACGCCGCCACCATCATGAACTCGCCGTGGGCAAGGTTGACGATGTGTACGATGCCGAGGATGAGGCCCATCGGGATCGCGATGGAGGCATAAAGGCCAGCCGTCTGGAGGCCGTTGATAAGTACGGTCGGGCGCCATACCAGTATCGCCACGACCGCTACCGTAATCAGCGCGACGGTGATAGTCGCGTTCCGTTT
>CAZKJA010000044.1:0-15772 GCA_964552925.1 uncultured Treponemataceae bacterium | reverse complement strand
CCCTCGGTGATCACCGCCCTCATGTGGCGCTGGATGTACGACGGCAACCGCGGCGTGATCAACAACATACTCCAGCGCATTGGCGTGATAGAACAGTTCGTCCCCTGGCTGTCGAACGAGAAGACGGCCCTCGGCGCTGTGATGGTAGCCCTCATGTGGCAGGGCTTCCCCTTCTTCACAATAATGATAATGGCCGGCCTCCAGGCGATACCCTCGAGCCTGCACGAAGCCGCGAAGGTCGACGGCGCCGGCCCGGTACAGCGCTTCTTCTGGGTGACGCTGCCGATGCTCAGGCCGGTGCTGTTTACCTCGATCCTCCTAAGGATCATCTGGGTCGCCAATTCTATGGACATCATCTACGTGATGACCGGCGGCGGTCCCGGTTTCACGACGTATACCCTGCCCTTGTTCGCCTACCTGAAGGCGTACAAGGCGCTTGACTTTGGCTACGCCGCATCGGTCGCGATCCTGCTCGCGGTCCTCCTATCGGCGGTCGTCGCCGGCTACGTCAGCAAGGTGATCAAGGCGGAGGAAATCCAATGAAGAAGAAGAGCCGCACCTTGAAACGCCTGCTCACCCTGCACCTCCCGGTGCTGCTGATCATGCTGTTCGCGATAGCGCCGTATATCTGGACCTTCATCTCCTCGATCACACCCGACGACGCGAACCAGGCGAGCTTCAGGTTCTTCCCCGAGAAACCTACCCTCGACAATTACGCCCGGCTGTTCCTCAACATCAAGTTCGGCAAGAACATCAAGGACAGCCTGATAGTCGCGCTCGGCAGCACGGCCCTGGGGCTGGCGCTCACGCTGACTGCGAGCTACAGCTTCGCCCGCTTCAAGTTCCCCGGCAGGCAATTCTTCCTGATACAATTCCTTGTGATAAACATGTTCCCTATAGTGTTGCTGATCATCCCGCTCTTCATCATCATGCGGAACCTCGGGCTTATGGACACGCACCTGGCACTTATCATCGCCTATTCCACGTTTACCATCCCGTTTTCCACCTGGATGATGACTGGATTCTTTCAGTCGATCCCCAGGGAACTCGACGAGAGCGCGCAGATCGACGGCCTGGGGCGCTTTGGCACCTTTATTCGGGTTATACTGCCTATAGCATTGCCTGGCGTGTCCGCGACGGGCATCTACATATTCATCAACGCGTGGAACGAGTTCATCTACGCGTCGATACTCACCTCGAGCTCTGTGCGGACGATACCCGTGTCGCTCCAGAACATGATAGGCGAATACCAGATAGCCTGGGGACTGTTGACCGCGGGAGGCACCGTCGCGGCGGTCCCGATACTCGTGATGTTCTTCTTCATACAGAAAACCATGATAAGCGGCATGACAGCCGGCGCGGTGAAAGGATAAAGGAATACATATGGAAGCATTGAAAGGCACTAGTTTCGAGAGCGACGGACTTCTGTGGGTCTACGACAACAAGGAGTGGTGCGTCGGCATCAAGAATTACAAACCGGGAAACGCGGTAGAGAACCTTGAGACGCTCGAACGGCACAGGCAAACCGACGAGACATTCATGCACGTATCCGGCGTATGCTGCCTCTTGTACAAGAATGATGAAGGCGGATTCGGCACCGTGATGATGAAGTCAGGCTCGTGTTATACGGTACCCAAGGATGTGTGGCATACGACGGTCACGAAGCCAGGCGCCAAAATGGCGATCATCGAGCGCTCGGGCACCAACATGACAAACAGCGAGCTGCTGAAGCTTTCGCAGGCAGACTTTAAGGCGGCGCTCGCCGCGTTGAAGGCCGCCGGCTTCGACGACGCTTGTTAGCCCCCGCCAGCGGCGAACGCTCTCCCGGCTGGACCGCTTAGGCAGCCGGACGGCCCCCGCCCTTCCTGCCCGTTTGGAAGCGGTCGAGGTCCATCACCTTGACCCATGCCGCGACGAAGTCCTTTCGGAATGGACAAGCTCGGATTCTACTCCCGGAAAGCAAGCGGACGACAGGATTCTACAAACTCGTGATCTTGTGTCCAATTTAGGCCGCTGGATAGGAAGTCCCCCAGGGTCCGGCGCCTCGTCAGCCGCCGCACAACACTCCCCACGCGTCAAGTTCACGGGTCTTGAAAATAGCGCTCGCGCCCATTCCATGCGCGGCCGGGCAGACGGTCGACATGAAATACCCTTCGGTCATCTCGTCGTTGTATTCGTCGACAGCCATAGGTTGAACACCGTCTCACAGCACCGAACCCGGCATCAACCGTTCGGCGTTCAGCCTGCCAAGCCTTGAACCTTCCCGGATGGCCTCGCGCAACGTCCCGCCATCGGCCAGGGTCGCGGCAAGCCCCGCGGTGAACGCGTCTCCCGAACCGGTCGGGTTCAAGGCGCGACGCGGCTCGACCGCCTCCTCGCGGAGGGCGGAACCATCCCAGTACCATGTCGGTCTGGAACCGCGCGTCAAGACCAGGTAGCTTCCATAGCGTTCGTAAAGTTCGCCGCCCACTTTCGCCGCGTGGGCCCGTACAGCAGACTCGTCCGAGGCTGCCCGCGGGTCGACACCAGCGGGTAGGGGCCAGGTCGAGACGAACTCGGCGAGGTTGGGTTTGACGACGAGAGGCCGGAAGGGCAATGCCGCCAGGAGGTCGGCGCCCTTGACGTCGAGAACCAGGAGAAGGCCGGCAGCTTTCGCCAGTCTCGTCATCTCGCCGATGATGCCGCTGTCGAACCCGGCTGCCTTGGTCCCGGAGATGACGACAGCCCGGCATTCGGGCAGGCAGGCCTTGAAAGCCGCAAGGATGCCTTCGCTGGTTTTTGCATCCACTGGATCCGACTCCTCGACAAGTTCGGTGGCATCGCCTGTGGCCTCGTCTATCACGGTGTAGCAGAACCGTATTTCCGAGCCTGAGTCGACGGTCCTGACTTCGAAGCCGTTTCCGGCGCAGAGGGAAAGGAACCAGTCGCGGTTTACGCCGCCTGTCTGGGTGAGGTGGATGGAACGGCGCCCCGTCTGGGCCATGACACGCGCGACGTTGACGCCCTTGCCCGAGGCGTCAACGCGATGCGCTATCGCGCGGTTGACATCCCCTGGGATGAGGTGCTTGAAGACGAGGGTCTTCTGGATGACGGGATTGAGGCAGACGCAGAGGAACGCACCGCCGGCCTGGTCGACCTCGCCAACCCTCGGCGCCATACTACACATTAAATTTAAAAAACATCACATCGCCATCTCGTCGTCCATGACGTCTCCGTCCGGTGAAGCGGACGGGCTGATGTCGGAGCGCGCGTCCTTGCGCGCCCAAGATGGAGATAAATGTTGCAGTCTGCATTTGCATGTTGCTCCTACACATTAAATTTAAAAAACATCACATCACCATCTTGGACTACGTACTCGCGGCCTTCGGTACGGATCTTGCCGGCGGTGCGGAGGGCGGCTTCGGTGCAGTGGGCGTCGATGTCGGCATAGGAGTAAACGTCGGCCTTGATGAAGCCTTTCTCGAAGTCGGTGTGTATGACGCCGGCGGCCTGCGGGGCCTTGTCGCCCGCCTTTATTGTCCAGGCGCGGCACTCGTCCTTGCCGGAGGTGAAGAAGGTGCGCAATCCCAGGAGGCGGTACGCCGCGTGAATCAGAGCGGAAAGGCCGGACTCCTTTAGACCTAGCTCGGCGAGGAACTCGAGCCTGTCGGCCTCGTTCTCCATCTCCGACAGCTCGGCCTCGAACTTGCCGCAGATGACGACGGCCTCGGAGCCTTCGGCCGCGGCCCGGGCGCGCACGGCCTCGACGTGCTTGTTGCCGTTACGCACTCCGTCCTCGTCGACGTTGCAGACGTACAGTTGTTGCTTCATAGTCAGGAGGAACCAGTTTCTGGCCTCGGCGAGTTCCTCGTCGCTCAGCGCCACCGAACGCGCGGGTTTGCCTTGCTGCAATGCCGGCCGCACCTTGTTGATCGCGTTGACCTCGTGTTCGGCCGCCTTCTTCTGGTCTCCGCCCAGCTGGCGAAAGGATTTCACCGCTTTTTCCAGGCGCTTGTCCACGGTGTCAAGGTCAGCGAGCGCCAACTCCGTCGCTATCACGTCGATGTCGTTGATAGGGTCGACACGGTTGGCGACGTGGACTATGTCCGGGTCGTCGAAGCAGCGGACCACATGGGCGATGATGCCGGTTTCCCGGATGTGCGCGAGGAACTTGTTCCCCAGGCCCTCGCCCTGGCTGGCGCCCGCTACGAGGCCGGCAATGTCGACGAACTCGACGACGGCGGGAATGCGGCGCTCGGGCTGGAACAGCTCGACCAGCCTGTCGAGCCGCGGATCGGGGACGGGGACGATGCCGGTGTTCGGCTCGATTGTGCAGAAGGGGTAGTTGGCCGCCTCGGCTTTCGCGCTCGAGAGCGCCGAGAATATTGTCGATTTGCCTACGTTGGGCAAACCTACGATGCCGCAGTTCAGGGCCATGGGTTTCCTCGGATATGGTCGGGATGGTGCCGGACAAGGATATACGCAAACCCGTCAGGGAAGCAAGTCGAGGCGGAGAGACATTTTAAAACAAGCCAGCCGGCGTCATCGGAACCGCCGGCTGGATCATTGATCAATTGCTATCCGATTAGAACGGTCCGAAGCTGATTACCTGGGCGATGACGATGAACACGGCGCCCATGACCAGGAATATGCCGAACAAGGGAGCGTACCACTTGACCCATTTTTCGTACGGTACCTTGGCAAGGGCGACGGCGGCAAGCAGGTAGCCAGACGTCGGGATTATAATATTGGTAAAGCCGTCGGCGAACTGGTACACCAATACAGCGGTCTGCTGGGTCATGCCCAAAATGGTCGCCAGAGGTCCCATGATAGGCATTGTCACGGCGGCCATTCCTGAACCGGACGGTACGATCACGGAGATTATCAGCTGCACGACATACATGCCGATGGCCGAGAGGAATGGCGGCAAACCCGCGACCGCGGCGCCCATCGCATGCACTATGGTGTGCAGTATGGCACCCTGCGAGAGGACCACGAGTATCGCGCGGGCGACGCCGACTACCAAGGCGCCGACCGTAAGGGCGGTCGCGCCGTCTACGAAGGATTCTGCGATCTTGCTCGGTCCGAGTCCGCCCACGAATCCGAGGACGATGCCCATCGCGAGGAAGAGCGCGGCTATTTCGTCGATGTACCAGCCCCAGGCGTTGACTCCGTAGATCAGGAGGACGAAGGTCGCGAGCATGAGGATGAGCACGAGCTTCTGCCGACCGGTGAACTTGGTCGTGGCATCGAGATCCACCTTGTCGCGCTTCAGGTCGAATTCATACATGACGCTCAGCTTCGGATCCTTCCTGACTCGGCTCGCGTACCGGTAAATGAAAAGGAACGCGACGAGAGTGGTGATGCAGAAGATGACTATGCGGTACCCCATGCCCGAGAATATCGGAAGGCCTACGAAGCCCTGGGCCACGCCGATGGTGAAAGGATTGAGGAAAGCGCCGGTGAATCCCGCGCACGGTCCAACCAAGGCGAGCGCTACGCCGACCAGCGAGTCGTATCCCATGGCGATAGCGAGAGGCACGAGCATGGGGATAAAGACCAGTGCTTCCTCAGCCATTCCGAAACTGGTTCCACCTGCGGCAAAAAGCACGACTATCACGAAGAGCAGTATGCCTTCCTTGCCCTTGAGCGCGTTCACGGTCGAGCGGATACCCGCCTCCACCGCGCCCGTAGACTGGATGATATTGAAAGCGCCACCCACTATGAAGATGAAGAAGATGATGTTGGCGACTTCTTTCATGCCTGCCGGCACCGCGAGCAACATCTTCCAGGGATCCACAGGGTTCGAATCCACCGCATGGTAGGAAGCGGGATCGATCAACTTCGTCGGTTTGCCATCTTTCATTTGCAGATCGTAGACATTCGACGGGACTATGTAGGTCAGTACCGCCGCAACGATGATGATAATGAAGAGAATGACGTAAACATGCGGGAATTTCCTGGTCTTCATTCGGATCCTCCTTGATACGTTTTTGCACATCGAGGAACAGCCCGAACATGCCCCTGGGGTGCACACGGATACGATCAACTATCAGCTAACTCTTGTCAAGTTTATTTAAACGATTAGTTACATGAATACTTCGCAATGTGATCAGGATATACCTTGGGTTCCATGGCACTTTACCCATGTACCGTTTCCGTATACGATGAAGCCCTCCATGGGAATCCATGCAGCGCGACCCGGCGAAATACACAAGGAGAGAAACAACATGCCAGATTTCAGCGCACTCTACTCGGCGAACGCCAACAACATGAAGGCGAGCACCATCCGCGAGCTACTCAAGCTGACGCAGAAACCGGACATCATTTCCTTCGCCGGAGGCTTGCCGGCTCCGGATGTATTCCCGGTAGAGGACCTGCGCGCCGCGGCCAACCGCGTCTTCGACACCAATGCCAAGAAGGCACTGCAATACGGCACGACCGAAGGCGACGACAGCCTGCGCGAAGAACTTATCAAGTTCGAGGCCAGGCAGGGAGTTACGCTCGCCAAGGAAAACCTGCTCGTCGTGTCTGCCAGCCATCAGGCGCTCGACATCCTTTGCAAGATCTTCCTCGACCCGGGCGATTGCGTCGTCGCCGGCAGGCCCACCTACCTCGGCACCCTGCAGGCCATCCAGTCGTACCGGGGCAATGTCCTCGGCATCCCTTTCACGGCCGCGCAGGACGGCTTCGACATGGCCGCCCTCGAGAACGAGTACGCCGCCGCTATCAAGGCCGGCAAGAAGATCAAGCTGCTCTACGTTATCCCGGACTTCCAGAATCCAGCCGGCTTCTGCTGGAGCCTCGAGAAGCGCAAGGCCCTGCTCGACTTTTCCTACAAGACCGGCGTGCCTATCCTCGAGGATTCCCCGTACCGCGAGATCCGCTTCATCGGCGAGTCGATCCCCTCGATATACCAGCTCGACCAGAAAGGCGCGAACAAAGGCGTAGTCGTCAACCTGAAGACCTTTTCCAAGATACTCGTCCCAGGCGCGCGTATGGGCTGGATCATGGCTACGCCCTCGCTTATCGAGAAATTCGTCATAGCGAAGCAGGCGATGGACCTGTGCACCAACGTGTTTACGCAGATGTGGATAGCCGAGTACATGAAGACAGGCAAATTGTACGACGTGATAAAGGCGACGAGCGAGAAATACCGCGTCAAGCGCAACCATATGGTCGAGTCGCTCGAGAAGTACATGCCCAAGAACGCCGGTATCCGCTGGACCAAGCCCGAAGGCGGGTTGTTCCTATGGGTAACCTTGCCCGAATACATCGACACCGACAAGCTGCTTATCAAGGCTATCGAGAAGAAGGTTGCCTTCGTAGCCGGTTCGGGCTTCTATATGGACAATCCCGAGCACAACTCGATGCGCCTCAATTTCTCGTATTCGAGCCCCGAGGCCATCGAGGAAGGCATCAAGCGCCTGGCGTCAGTCGTCGACGAAGCGGTCAAGGAACACGGCAAGGCCTGAACATGATATCAGGGGCTTGTCTCTCCTATCCAAGTGGTGCGGCAAACCCCAGGGCTACGGCACAACGGTTCATTCCGCCGTTATGGGAAAAGACCAGCACCGTTTCACCTGCTTCGGCTTCGGAGAATCTCTGGGCCGAAGCCAGGTGGAGTGCGTCAAGGGTTTTTATGACAACCGGAAAGGCACCAGCAGCTTTCCGTTTCACCGCGGCGGACAGCACAAGCAGCGAGACTCCCGCCAGTACTTCCCCCAGGCGCTTCGATGCTTCCATGAAACCGTCGTCATCCAGGTGACCGTCCAAGCGATAACGGTGCAGGACCCTGCGGCACTCGATTTCCAACAGTTCGCTGGAAATTACCCGCCCTACGGCCAAGGCGAGCCGGATGGATTCTTCCCCGAGCAGGATGTGTCTCAATACCACCGAGGAATCCAGATAGGCTACCACCGGTCGGCTCTTTCCTGCTCGAGTGCCTGCAACGGGTCTATGCCGGTAAGCGGCGGGAGTGCCTTGCATCGGTACGTCTCCGAAGCTTCACGCAGGAAAAGAGGCTCATCTTCGAAGGGAACCACCTTGGCCACCGGGTGATGGTGGTCAAGAACGACCATAATTTCCCCTGCCTGTACTTTTTTGAGTTCTGCACTAAGGTGGGATTTCAGGCTCGAAACTGAAATAGTCTTCATGTGACTACTGTATGACCATAATATAGCGATGTCAATAGCGCAAAGTAGCGGGAAAAACCGGCAGGGCGAAGATGCACCCTAAAACCCCCTGTGATCCTGCGCCTTGCTCGGATCACACCGTGCCTCCGTGGTTCAAATTCCAGTTTCCGGCCTTCTCCACTGCGGCTTTGTGATTCTATCCATATCATTTTCCCGCAGATGATACCGTGCAACGCGCTTTCTTACGATTTCCTAAATATTTTGCACTTGATCGCCGCCGTATACTATTCGTATTTTATTACCCATACCAATCCGGCGCTTCGTTCCTGCCACTCTGGAGGCTTGAATGCGCGCGTACAAATGCAAGGAGATCCCATGAGCATCGTAGAACTGGAGAACGTCCGTAAAGTGTATCCGCTTGGCAAGGTGCAGGTGGAAGCGGTCAAGGGCGTGTCATTCTGCATCGAAAAAGGCGACTTCATATCGATTGCCGGACCTTCGGGCTCGGGAAAGACGACGATACTGAACATGATCGGCCTTGTCGACCAGCCGACCGAGGGAGAGGTACTGCTCGACGGCAAGCCGACGTCCAAGTTAAAGGACGCGGCGCTGACGACGCTCAGGCACGAGACGCTGGGCTTCATCTTCCAGTCGTTCAACCTGATCCCAGTACTCAATGTCTGGGAGAATATAGAGTTCCCCCTCCTCCTGGGCAAGACCCGCGTCGGCAAGAACGAGAAGAAGGATTGGATCGACCACCTGATGGAGGAGGTAGGACTGGCCGACTGGCGGAAGCACAAGCCCAACGAACTGTCCGGCGGGCAGCGCCAGCGCGTCGCAATAGCCCGCGCGCTTGTCACCAAGCCGCAGATAGTGCTCGCGGACGAGCCTACCGCCAACCTCGACAGCGCGACAGGCGAGCAGATCCTCGAGCTCATGAAGAAGATCAACCGCGAACTTGAAACGACGTTCATATTCAGCACGCACGACGCGCGCATCGTCGATACCGCCGACCACATCATCCGTCTGCGCGACGGATTGGTAATCGAGAACACGCGACGCAACGAGCCGGCCGCGGCAGGCTACCGCGATGGAGACCGGCTCGCCGCAAGCCCGGCCATCGGAGGCTGACAATGCCGGTCACCTTTCGCATGGCGTTCCGCAACCTCGTGGAACACAAGGCCAAGAGCCTTATAATAGGTATCCTTCTGGCGCTAGGCATGCTCATAATGGTGCTCGGCACGTCCTTCCTCGACGCTTCCAAGCGGGGCATCCAGGAATCGTTCACGGAGAACTACACCGGGGACGTGATTATTACAGGCATCGCGGACGGCCCCGTTTCGCTGTTCGGCGTGCAGTCGCCCGGCGGCATGGAAGAGACTCCCACAATCCCGGAGTACGAGAAGGTGCTCGAGCACGTTGCCTCGATGCCGGACGTGAAGCTGTACTCGGGAATGGCCTCGGGTTTCGCGCTGGCGACCGACGAGAGCGGCCTCGGCCAGGGCGAAGTCGCGATGGGCGCCCATGGCGGCGATGACGACGACGAGGAAGAAGATATGATGTCCGCGGTCATGATGCTTTTCGGCGTCGACGCGGAGAATTACTGGAAGCTGTTCAGCACAATAGAACTCGTGGACGGTACCTTCATCCGACCCGGCGAAAAGGGATTGATGATAGCCGCCGAACGGCTGGAGAAGCTTTCCAAATACCTGAAGCGCAATCTCAAGGTGGGCGACGAGATCCTGGTGCAGGGTATCGGCGCTACAGGCATGAGGCTGCGCTCGGTCAAGCTGACCGGCGTCTTCAAGCGGATTTCCGAAGGAGCCGGCCCCGAGCAGCTGACGTACATCGACATCGACACGTTGCGGGTGCTCGCCGGCATGACAGTCGGCGCAGGCGAGGACATACAGCTCACCGAGGGGCAGACAGCTATGCTTGCCGTCGACGACCTCGATTCGCTGTTCTCCGACGACGCGTTCGGCGCCATCGACACTCCGGCGCAATCCTCCGGAGTCGCGCTCACGGACGCGGGAATAGGGTCGCTTCTCGGGGACACGAGCTCCCGCGAGCGGCTCAACATGGCCGACACCGGCGCCTGGCACTCGATCCTCATTCGACTCGACGACCCACTGTCGACCAAGGCGACAGTCGCGTCCCTTAACGCGTGGTTCGCCGCCGAGGGCCTGGCCGCGGCCGCGGGGGACTGGCAGAAGGCCGCGGGACCGTACGCCCAATCGGTCGACGTGCTCCGCATCGTCTTCACCGTCGCGATAATCATACTGGCCGTCGTAGCGATAATAATAATAATGAACACGATGGTCGTCTCGATCATCGAACGCACGAATGAAATTGGCACGATGCGCGCATTGGGCGCGGGCCGGGGTTTCGTCAGGAAGCTGTTCGTCGCCGAGACAGTCACGTTGTCATTGGTGTTCGGACTGGCCGGCATAGGCCTGGCGTACATCGCGTCCGCGGTGATCAACGTAATCGGCATCGAGGCGTCGAACCCGTTCCTGGAGATCCTCTTCGGGGGCAAGGTGTTGAAGACTATTGTCGACCCCCTCGCCTTGGTGTGGTCGCTCGCCATAATAGTCGCCGTCGGGCTCGTAGCCCACTTCTACCCCGTGAGCGTGGCGCTCCGCATCCAGCCCGTCCGGGCGATGCAGGCGTAAGGAGCAAGCGTGAAAACTTTCGCGAACATAGCATTCAGGAACCTGAGCCGCCAGAAGAAGCGGAGCGTGCTCCTCGGGAGCGCGATAGCATTCGGCGTCATGGTGGTCACTCTCATAAACGGCTTCGCGGGCGCGTTCTCGACGAATGTCGCCGAGAATTTTTCCAACCTGATGGCTGGGCATATTTTTATAAGCGGCGTCGAAAAAGGCGCCGAAGACAAGGAAATATCGGTCATACGGGACGACAGCGTCCTGACCATGGCGGTCGAGTCATCGAACCTGCCCATCAAATACGTGACCAGGCGCTCGGCATTTTCCGGCACATTGATATTCGAGGGCAAGAAGCTCAGGACCAATGTCGATGGGGCCGAATTCGAGAAGGAAACCTTCCTGAAGGAGCGCTTGCTCCTCAAGGCCGGATCGTGGGACGCGATGAGCAACGAACGCTCGCTGATACTCTCCGAGAAGATAGCGGCCAGGCTCAACATCGGCGTGGGGGACAGGCTTCTCGTGCAGATGGAGACAGTCAGCGGGCAGAACAACGTCGGCGAGTTCACCCTCGCCGGCATCAGCTACGACGCGGGAATATTCGGGCAGATGATGTCGTACGCCAAGCTGTCGTACGTCAACGAACTGATCGGCCTCGCGCCCGGCGAATACCAGACTATGGGAATCATGCTCGACGGCCTCAAGCACGCGGAACTATCGGCCGACAAGATCTACGCGAACCTCGCCAGCCAGGTACAGCTGTTCGAGCGGGGCCAGAAAGACGAGAACGGCGACCAGACCCCGTTCCAAGCCTTGTTGCGCAAGCAGAACAAGCAGAGCTGGGACGGAGTCAAATACCGGATGTTCACAATCAACGAGGTCCTGTCGCAGATCAAGGAGATCGTCGCCGCGCTCGACACGACGGCGGCGGTCATCCTTGTCGTGCTGTTCTTCATAATCATGGTCGGCATCACCAATACATTCAGCATGGTGATGTTCGAGCGCATAGGCGAGATAGGCACGATGCGCGCGCTCGGCGTCCAACGGCGCGGCGTGCGGACGATGTTCCTCTACGAGGCCGTGTTCCTCGCGCTCGGCGGAGCGGTAGCCGGTATAATCCTGGCGTTGGTCGTCATGGGAGGCGTCTCCCTGATCAACTTCGGCATGGACAGCCCGGCCTTCATAATCATGAAGAACGGCCACCTCTCCTTCTTCCTGCCCCCGCTAAAGGCGGTGGGCAATATACTGGTCATCGCGCTCTTGACGCTCATAGCGGTGGCTGGCCCGGCGCTCAAGGCAGCCAGACTCACGCCAGCCGAAGCGCTGCGCACCCAGAAATAGGAGAATCCAGCAATGAAACGAATAGCGACCCTCGCGATCATGCTTATCGCGTTCGCCTCGGCGGCCTTCGCGCAGGACGTACCGAAGATCATTGCCGAGCTTGACAGGCTCGGCGACTTCTCGGGCAACGACTTCGCCGCCGTCTACACTATAGTCTCCCAAAAACCCGGCGAGAAGGACTCCGTCACCCAGGTCAGGATGTTCCGCCGGGACGCGAAGAAGCAGTTCGCGATGCTCGTGCTGCTTCCCGAGGTGAACAAGGGCCAAGGCTACCTCCGCGAGGACGACAATGTCTGGTTCTACGACCCGACGAGCCGCAAGTTCTCGTTCTCTTCGATCAAGGAGAACATCCAGAACTCCGAGGCCAAGAACTCCGACCTCACACGGAAGAGCATCCTCGAGGACTACGATGTGACCAGCACCAAGGAGGGCACCGTCGGCAAGATAGCCGTCTGGATCCTCGACCTCAAGGCCAAGACCGACGATGTGTCCTACGAACGCTCCGTGCTCCACGTGCGCAAGGACAGGACTATTCTCCTCAAACAGGAGGACTACAGCGTCTCCGGCCGCCTGATGCGCACGAGCCTCTTCCCCAAGTACGTCGAGATTTCCGGCCGCCTCGTACCGTCGCAGATCCTGATCATCGACGAGCTCAACCCCGGCGAGCGCAGCCAGATAACGATGACCGAGCAGTCGCTAGCCGCCTTGCCCGACAAGGTGTTCCTCGAGCAGGTGAACAAATGAGCCGCGCGCGAAACAAGGCTTCCATGTCCGCCTTCGCGATGGCGTTGGCGTTCGCCGCGTTCGCTTTCCCCGCGCCGGCATTTGCCCAAGACTCGATTACTGTCGACGAGGATGCCCTGTTCGGCGACGATGACGTCGTCGAGACCGTGGCCGAATCGGCGGAGGGTTCTGCCGTCCAGGGCCTCCTCGTGACGGACGCGGTCCGCGTCGGCGGCAGCTTCACAGGCACCGCCACCGGCACGTGGCAGTGGAACAACCCGTGGACTGACGGCCTCGACCCGATCGAGCCCGACTCGTACGGCCTCGTGCCAAAATTGTCAGGACTCGTATTCTTCGACGGCCGCCCCACCGAGGAAAGCCGATTCTACGGCTCGGTGAAAAGCTCCTGGCCGTTTACCGAATCCGGCAGCACAAAGGTCTTCGAGCTGTTCTCCGACTTCTCGTGGAACGACTCGCTGTACCTGCGCTTCGGCAAGCAGACGGTAAACTGGGGCGTCGGCTACTTCTTCTCGCCCGCGAACATAATGAACCTCGAGGTCATCGACCCGACCGACCCCGATGCCCAGCTCGAGGGTCCGGTAGCCCTTCGCGCGATGTACGCCATCCCTAAGACCCAGCACAACGTCTGGGCCTACGCTGTCTTCGACTCCGAGACTATGAAGCCCGAAGACACCGCCCTCGCCGCCAAGGCCGAATTCGTGCTCGGCGGAGTCGAACTCGGCGTCGGAGGCTACTACCAGCGCGATTCGCCCGTCCGCGCCATGCTGACCGCCGTAGGTTCGGTCCGCGACGTATCGCTGTTCGGCGAGGCGACCGCCCAGCTCGGCACCGACCGCGAATGGGTAACCGAAGTGTCAGACAGCCTCTGGCCATCGGGTTTCATCTCTACAACGGACACCGATGATTATGACGACAACATCTTCCTCAAAGGCACTGTCGGCTTCAGTTACGCGAACACCGACAAGCACATCACGCTTATGGGTCAGTACCTGTACGACGGCGAGGGCTACGCGAACGCCGACCGCGAGGCGCGCATAGCCGAGGCGAAGGCGGATGAAACCGCGATCAAGGCCAGAATTGCCTTTCTTGATTCCACAGCCGATCCTGACTCCGTGTTCTCTCTGTTCCTCAAGCAGCTCATCCTGAACTCCGGCCGCCACTACGCGGCATTCACCTTCGCCAAGAGCGAACTGCTCACCGAAAAATTGGGCTTCTCGGCCTTCGTTATCGCCAACCTGTCGGATTTCTCCGGCTACCTCAAGCCCACCCTCTCGTGGGAGTTCTTCGATGGTTTCTCGCTTTCGGCTTCGGCTATGTTCGCCCTTGGTTTCGAGGATGGCGAATACGTGGTCCTGAACGACGGCCAGGCCATGGGCCTGTCCCTGGTACTGACGATGGGCACCGGGAGCTTTTAATACGAATATAGGTCAGGAATTTGCACAGAGACACTGAGAAGATGAGATAGGAAAAGGAAAGAAAGATGGAGGGGAATAATGTGTTGAATATTCTCCCCACTCTTTCATCCATGCATCCCTCATCTTCTCCGTGTCTCTGTGTTCAAATTTCCTATCTTATTTACTTGTGCATTTTGAGCTTTTTGCCATACTATCGGGTATGCTTTTGGGGGCGCGGCCGGGCAGGCTCGTCCCAGTAACAACCAAAGGAGTCAGAGCGCGATGAAAGCCGCCAAGATTAGCGATCGTATATGGGCATTCCACTCGGACATCGAATCCGAAGTGGACCGTTTCGAAGGCATCTGGCCGATACCCAACGGCGTCTCGCTCAATACCTACCTCGTCAAGGGCGAAAAGATAGCCCTGATCGACATGGTGCGCGACTGGTGCGCCGCCCCCGTGACGCTCAAGGCGCAACTCGCCGACGCCGGGGTCGAGATATCCTCGATCGACTACCTCGTACTCAACCATCTTGAACCCGATCACACCGGCTGGCTCGCCGAGTTCAAGGCGCAGAACTCCAAGGTAGAGATAATCGCGACCGCCAAGGGCATCGAGCTTGTCAAGAGCTTCTACAAAATCACCGACGGGTTCAAGGCAGTCAAATCCGGCGACACCCTCGACCTTGGCGGCATTACCCTCCGCTTCGAGGATACGCCGAACGTTCACTGGCCGGAAACGATGATGACCTTCGAGCCGGAATCGGGCACGCTGTTCTCGTGCGACGCCTTCGGCAGCTTCGGCAAGCTGGGCAAGCGGGTCTTCGACGACGAATACTACGCCGAGGAACACGCCTTCTTCCAGGTGGAGAGCCTGCGGTACTTCGCGAACATCGTCGGCAGCTTCAGTCTCTTCGTGAAGCGCGCCATCGAGCGGATCGAACCCTTGGGCATCAAGGTAGTCGCGCCAAGCCACGGCATCATCTGGCGCGAGAAACCCCGCACAATCATCGACCGATACCTCAAGTACGCCGGGTACATGGAAGGCCCCCAGGAAAAGGAAGTCTGCGTCGTCTGGGGCTCGATGTACGGCAATACCAAGAAGGGCCTCGACGCCTTGCTCAAGGGCCTCGAGGACGAGCGCGTGCCGTTCTCGGTGCACCGCGTGCCCGACGAGGACGTGTCCTTCGTGCTCGCCGACGCGTTCAAGAGCGCCGGCATAGTCATCGCGATGCCGACCTACGAGTACAAGATGTTCCCGCCGATGGCCTACGTGCTCGACGTGTTCGAACGCAAGCACGTGTGGAACCGCAAGGCCGTTCGCATCGGTTCGTGGGGTTGGGTGGGCGGCGCCAAGAAGGAGTTCGACGCCAAGGTCGCGCCACTCAAGTGGACCCTTATCGAACCGGTCGAATGGGCCGGAGCGGCGGACGAGGCCACTCTCGTCTTGTTGCGCGAGCGCGGCCGCGAGCTTGCCAAGGCCGTGAAGGCCAGCTAATATAGATAAATACGAAAAGCCC
>CAZKJA010000043.1:8178-15875 GCA_964552925.1 uncultured Treponemataceae bacterium | reverse complement strand
GTCGAGCCACGACGGCGAGCGCATGACCCACACGCAGTTTTGCTACTGCAAAACTGCGATGTCCCCATTTTTACAGGATGTGAAAACGGGGACTAGACGGCCTTCGGCGTCCGACCTGGGGTGTTTGCAACCGGGAGGGGGTGGGGGAGTCCAATTATTGGCAGGCAGTGGGCTTGTCGAGTTGGAAAGATAGAAAGGTGCATGCATGTCGGATTCGGTTTTGGTGCGTGATCCTTTGTCTCCTTCGAGATATCCGGTGGGGCAGGAGATAGCGAATGCGGTGACGCATGGGGTGTTCGCGTTGTTGGCGGTTGCTGGCTTGGTGGTATTGGTGGTGCTGGCGGCGGTGAGGGGGGATGGCTGGGCTGTTATTTCGTTCGCCGTGTTTGGGGCGTCGGCGGTGCTGTTGTTCTCTATGTCGACTCTGTACCATGCGATCAGGGCGCCGAAGGCGAAGCGGGTGTTCAAGGTGCTCGACCACGCTTCGATCTACGTGTTGATCGCCGGGACGTATACGCCCTTCGCGCTGACGGCGTTGAGGGCGACGATTGGGTGGACGGTCTTCGGCGTGGTGTGGGGGGCGGCGGCGGTGGGTATTTCTTTGAAGCCGTTCCTGGCGGGTAAGGCAAAGTTGCTGTCGACGATAGCCTATGTAGCGATGGGCTGGATTGCGGTCTTCGTCTGGAAACCGCTCGTGGCGGTGGTCGATCCTGTGGCCCTCGGTTACATGATCGCCGGGGGTATCGCGTACACGATCGGCGCGGCGGTCTACATGGTCAAAGGCAGGGCGTGGTCGCACGCGTTGTGGCATCTGTTCGTCGGAGCCGGCGCCACGCTGCACTTCTTCGCCGTGCTGGCGCTGTTGCCATGAGGCCTGTTACTCGAGGCCGACGACCATCGCCATGGTGATCTGCAGGATGCCTTCGTCGAAGAATTCCGGGTTGCCTGACCAGAGGTTGAACAGGGGAATGAAACCGCGGGCTCCGAAGGCGAACGTGAAATTTTGCTGGAGGTAGACATCCATCCGCAGGGAAACCGAGGGGTAGAACCAGCGGCCCTGACTCCAGAGGTAGGACCTGATCAAGGCCAGATTGCTGGCCATGGTCGCCTCATACCCGGCTGTATCGTCGCCAGTAAAGGCGAGGCGGAAGAGGAATGCGGTGCCGAGCGACCCGGAAACCCCGATACGTTCGTTGAAGCTGTAGCTCGCAGTCACCGGAAGGTCCAGGATGAGGCCGAGCACGAAAGCGTTGTTGCCTCCTCCCGTTTCGGTTTCCGTAGGCACCGCTCGGTCGACCGACCACTCGTAGTTTGTCCAGTACAGATCAAGGCCCGGCTGGAGGTTCAGGAAAAATCCCTTCTGGAACGATACGACCACGCCGCCGCCGAGCGTATTGACGACTGGGCTCGCCGCTCCTTCACCGGAGCTGTTGTTGACGATCGCGACGCCGAACCGGCCGATGGCTGCCTCGATGTCCATCGCGCCGCTGGCGCTTGTGGCGAGTACCGCTAGGATTGCAATTGCCGAGAATCGCTTCATCATTGTTACAACTATACCGCGCCAGGGCGCTCTTTCATAGGCCGGGATCGAGAACCGCGAGTCCGCTGAAGCCGACGTCCGGGAAGATGGCCTCTTCCCACGCGATGACTATCACTCCATCGATCAGGGCAGCATCCCTGACGCGGGCTTCCGTGAAGGGCGGCTCGGGGTTAAAGACGGAAACGGCGTAGCCGCCGGAGGCAAACCGGGCGACCGCTATGCGCCAGTCATCGGTGATCAATAGCGAGCAGGATACGCCTTCATCTGAAACGAGTTCCTGCCCCCATGTCGGCGCGGCCTCGCCGGGATCGCCTCGAAAAAATGCCCGCCTGGAGCCGTCGGGGAGCCTGGCTTCGATGAGCAGCGGTCCGGCAAGCGCGTCCGCGGCCGCCCTGATGCTGGCGGGGGCCATCGCCAATGGTATCGGCGAGGCGAGTTTCTCGAAAGCCGAGCGTGACAAGGGCTTTTCGGTTCCGGTATCCGGATTGAAGGATGCGTAATCCGTGACTACGCGATCGGGAGTTTCGCTCCTTCGCTGTACAAGCCAGGTCTCTGGGGATACGGGATACACCGCGTACGCGTCCGGTCCCATGCCTGGTTCGAATATGCCCGCGTCATTAGCCGAAGCCTCGATCACGATCGAGGGGGGAGTGCGCGGCGCATCGAGTTCGTAGACCGGGTGGCGGAACAGCAGGAAAAACGCTGTATCGTCCTTGGACCAGGACGATGAAACCGTCCGGCCGACGAATTCCGCCGCTGAACCGGGTAGCGGCTTTATGACCAGTCGGGCCGGGCCAGGCACCGCGGCCGCAACGGCATCGCTGCGCGACACGTCGAGTTGCCTGAGCCCTACCCTGTTCATCGCGATGATCGCGCGGTCGCCGATCGGCTGTATGGCCATCGGCGAGCGTGCCAGCGGGAATGGCCTGGGATTCCTTTCCTGACCGCCGGGGATCAGGAGTTCGCCGTCTTCCCCGGCGACGAGCACGAGCATGCCGCTTGAGGGGATCGCAAAGCCTTCGGGTTGGCTGGTCGGCGGGGTTTCGCCCTTTGGCGGGCGTGCGCAGGAGAAAACCAGGGCCGCTACGATCGCGAGGGCGATTTTCACCTGGCGCGCTTGCTGCTAGTTCAGTACGACCGGGCGAAAATGGCGCGGTGCCTGGCCGGCGCGCCGCAGAGGCAACACGCGCCGCCGATGCCGTCCTGTTGGTCGGACGGCATGTTCCGTATCGTCACCTTGAGGTCGGCCTTGAGCTTGGCTTCGCACTCGCGTCCGCCGCACCAGGGTCCCCTGGCGTATCCGCCGGTCGCCTCAGCAGTGCCCTCGTGGGATTCACCGTCGACGGCGGCTTGGGCCTTCGCCTTCTTTTCCTTGCCGAAGAAGGCGAGTATATCCTCGTAACCGGTCACGTCCTTGGTGTTGGCGTCGCGGAAGGCGCGTGCTTTTTCGAGCAGGTCTTTCTGCATGGCCGCGAGTATCTCGCGGGCCTTCGCGGGGGCTTCCCCGAACTTGACGACGACTTTCTCTCCCGTGTCGCGGCGGGCCATGACGACGTTGCCCGCGGCCATGTCCTTGGGGCCCGCCTCGACGCGGATGGGGACGCCGCGCATCTCCCACTCGGCGAACTTCCAGCCGGGGCTGGAGCTGTCGTCGGCATCGAAGGCGACCCTGCGGCCGTCTGCCTTGAGCGCCGCGACGACCGTTCCCGCGTACTCGAGCACGGCGTCTTTGGTGTCGCCTTTGAAAATCGGTATGACGACGAGTTCTTCCTGCGCGAGGCTCGGGGGCAGCACGAGGCCCTTGTCGTCTGAATGGGTCATGATGATGGCGCCTACGAGGCGCGTCGAGACTCCCCAGCTCGTCGCCCAGACGTGGTCGAGGCCGCCTTCGCGCGTCTGGAACTGCACCTCGAAGGCCTTGGCGAAATTCTGGCCCAGGAAATGGCTGGTGCCGGCCTGCAAGGCTTTCTTGTCCTGCATCATAGCCTCTATGGAGTAGGTGGCCACCGCTCCTGCGAACTTCTCGGCATCGCTCTTGCGGCCGGCGATGACCGGCAGGCACAGGTATTCCTCGGCGAACTTGCGGTACACCTCGAGCATCCTCTCGGTCTCCTCTTCGGCCTCGGCCTTGGTCTCGTGTGCGGTGTGACCTTCCTGCCACAGGAACTCGGTGGTCCGCAGGAAGAGACGCGTGCGCTTTTCCCAACGGACTACGTTGGCCCACTGGTTGTACAATAAGGGAAGGTCGCGCCAGGACTGGATCCAGTCGCGGTATTTGCTCCAGATGATTGTCTCGCTCGTCGGCCTGACCACAAGGGGCTCGTCGAGTTCCTCGCCGCCGGCATGGGTGACCACGGCGAGTTCGGGGCTGAAGCCTTCGACGTGCTCGGCTTCCTTTTTGAGGAAGCTCATCGGGATGAACATCGGGAAATAGGCGTTCTGGTGTCCGGTCTCCTTGAAGCGGCGGTCGAGTTCGTCGCGGAGCCTTTCCCAAATCGCGAAGCCGCGCGGCCTTATGACCATGCAACCCTTGACCGGAGAATAATCCGCCAGCTTCGCGTTGAGGACGATGTCTATGTACCACTGGGAGTAATCGACGCTGCGGGGGGTGATTTTTTCGGCCATCGGGGATACCTCGTGTCGGGACGTTATCGCGTCGGTATAAAAAGACGCCGGCTCGGGGCCGGCGCCTTTCGACGCAGATTCATAGTATACGATTTATCGCGCGCTGTTCAACGGATCATGGCAGAGAGTCCCGGATCACGGTAGCCGGAACGTCTCGACCATGTAGCGGATGAAGTTGCCTTGGGAGTTCTTCTCCAGGCGCTCGACGAGCATGACAACGGTTTTGCCGTCCGGGGCCACTACGATCTCGCGCACTGTGTAATTGGAGACGCCCTTGCGCTTTATCGATGGGTTGCCGGCCTTCATACTCGTTTTCTTGCCGCCGGCGTCCACGGATATCTCGAGTCCGAACGATGACGATACAGAGCCGGCTTTTTCCTCGACCGATTCCTTGAGGACTACGTTCCACTGCGCGCCGCTGTCAAAATCCTGGAATGAGAGCGTATCGGGGCCATCAACCCCGTCGATGAGCAGGTACACGAGCTTGCCTTGGGCGAGATGGTCGATCTTGTATTTCCTGGCAAACGGAACGGCGTCGGAGAATAGTTTGTAAAAACCCCCCGCGGGGTCCCAGCCCGGCTTGAGTTCGGCCCCGTACATTCCCTTGAATACGCCCCCGGGGAGAAAGTCGTTTTTCCTTGTGTCCACGAGGTACAACTCCGCGTATGGTTTGCCGTTGGCGGTGTCGAGACCGTAGAAGCCGAACATGAAGCTGGTTGAATCGGGAGAGAAGCCCAGGTTGACGAGTGTAGCCACGTCGCCGGCGAAGATCGCCTGGCTGCATGCCAGAACCAGAGCCACGAGCGTTATCCATCTCTTCATCGATGATCTCCCATCGGACGGCATTCGTGACGGCCGCCCCCGTTACCAGTATCGGCATGTACGTATTGCTCTTGAGGGAAAAGCCTCCGGGTAGTACGGTATGCACATGACCATCAAGATCAGGGAACGGCTATTCAGCGTATTCTTTGCCTCGTCCCTGTTTTTGTTCGGGGGCGCTATAGCCGTCGTGTGGTTCCTGGGGCTCGACGGACTCTACCAGGTTCTGCTTGGTTGGAGGCTCGAGGCTTCTCCCGCCGCATTCTACACGGTAACAGGATCCGCGGTAGTGTCAGGCTTGTTTGCGGTCGTTGTGACCGGTTTGGTCGCATTCAGGAGCGGCAAGACAGTATCGGTAGAAATATTCTTCTTCACTCTTTGGGCGTTCTGCCAGGTGTTTGAGTTGACAAAGATCGCTTCGCTCCTGCTCGGCTCGAGAATCTCCAATTCGCTCGCGTACGAGCTCGTCACGCGGCAAGCCCTGTTCGGCCGCTACTGCGCGGTGATCGCGATCTTTGCCGGAAGCCTTTTTTCCGCCGGACTGAAACAGGAGCGAGGCATCCCTGTGTTCATGGCGACGCTTATGGTTTCGCTTTTCTTCTCGTCGGTGCACCCTTTGAATTCGGCAAGGCCCGGAATGGATTTGCTTGCCGAGAAAGGCGTGCCTTGGCTGGCTTTTTCGTTTGAGGTCTTGATGGTGTTTTTGGCCCTCGTCAATTACATGATTGCATGGCGGAACACCAAGGAGCGAGAAAATCTCGTGGCTGCCGCGTGTGTGTTAGTATGTTTCAGCGCTTCTACGTTGGCGAAAAGCGCGCAGTCTCCCTCGATCGCCATCATCGCGTTCGCCGGGCTATGCGCAGGCGCGTGGATATATATGCTGACCATGCACAAATACTATTTGTGGAGGTAGACGAAGCGCGCGCGACTGTAGTTCTGGAGGATCAGGGCAATCGCAGGAGTAGAGTCGCCGTAAAACCTACGACGAAGGGCAGCAGGATGTTGTCCATGTCCTTTGTCGGCGCAGCTTCCGTGATGGTGGCTACCAAGGCGATCATCACTGAACGCGAGGCATCGCCGCTTACCGCGAAGGTGGAGCACATCACCGCCGTGAAGCACGTCAGGCTGCCTTCGAGCGATTTCCCGCCGGTGAACGGCAAACGGATCGAGCCGAACGCCTTGCCGACGAGGCTGGACAAACCGTCTCCGAAAGCCAATGCGTAGATTCCTATCGATGCGGCTGGTTCGGGGTAGAAGGCGAGCGCAAGCAGAGCCCCGATGGCGAGCGTGACCGGGCCGTTCACGAATTTTCCCGCGTCCCTTCGCCTGGCGGCCATCGCCGTAATACGTCCGATTATCACTATCTCATAGCCATGGAGGCGCATGAGCTCGCTGTAGGAATAAACCAGGATGCCAGAAACAAGCAGCGCCACGGCTACGCCGAAATTCCACGCGGCGATGGTCGGAACAAGCCCGATCAGCAGGTGGATGCTTTTTCTTACAAGCTCGGTTCTCATCTCGGCGGCCCATGGCCTGCCGAGGTTGATAGGCGCCTGTATCCGAAGGACATCTGACATTGCGCTTCCTTACATTATGCTGCAATTCAATATGCAAAAACCGATCCATCTTGTGCAATAATGGGGTTAAATACTATAATTCCTTTGCTGTAAACATATTGCTGCCAAATAAATAGATTTTCCATACTATAAACAGTCGATAAAGTATGAAAAATAATACCTTATAAATATCAATTTAATCCAATGGTCGCGCTACTGCGATACTCTGCCGTACGATTGTTCCAGACAGGTTTATCCGATATCATCGTTCATAATGGAATCACGAAAAAACCAGGATAGGCTGGGAATCCGGCTACCGCGACTGGATGCGTACCCGGTAAATGCTTTCATTCTATTCTTGTTCCGCGTATCCTGCCGATTGGATCCTGACGCTTTTCTCGTACTGCCGGAATCCGGACCGGGAATCATAGTGATGAACCATATCAACTTCCTTGAAGCGCCGCTGTTGGCGTCCTTTCTCTTTCCAAGGCCGCTGGCGGCTTTGACCAAGAAGGAAAACCTCGCTATTCCGGGATACGGATATTTGGGGAGGCTCTGGAACGCGATTCCCATCGATCGCGGCGCCGTGGATACCGAGTCATTCAAGCGTTGCCTCGATTGGATAGAATCCGGTGGAATCCTGGGCCTGGCCCCGGAAGGGACGCGAAGCCGGAACGGCGTGTTGGGTCGGGGAAAGCCTGGAGTCGCCATGCTGGCATACCGCGCGGGAGTGCCCATCTGGCCTGTCGCTCATTGGGGCGGTGAGTTGTTCTGGAGCAGGCTCAAGGCTTTCAAGAAAACCCCTTTGTCGGTGCGAATCGGGCCTCCCTTCATCATCGAACCCGCCGGTTCGATGACAAAGACAGTGCGCCAGGAAGTCGCTGACGAAATCATGGACCGGATAGCGGCGTTGCTCCCCGAGCGGTATCGGGGCGGGTACTCCCACACGTGTTTCAATCCGCCCCGGCATACCAAGTCGCTTGTGTAGTCTCCATCTTTCTGGCGACAATGCGACAATAAGCCGAAGCCTGAGCCTGCTTTGCCGCCCCAAGAAGCCCGTGTTGACATACCGACAAGCTGGAAGCTAGAATCGGCCTCTGTTTGATGTATCCCCGGGCGATTAACTCAGCGGGAGAGGGCGCGTCAAGCGCAACCTT
>CAZKJA010000043.1:7712-8168 GCA_964552925.1 uncultured Treponemataceae bacterium | reverse complement strand
CCAAAAACGCCTTTTTATTGAAGGTTGCGCTTGATGAACCTCCACACGGTAGGCGCAATTCGCCGAAGGCGAATACTACAATAAACTTCCTTGCGCCTTAGCGAGCAACGCGAGCGTTTGAAGTCACTGGTTCAATCCCAGTATCGCCCATTAAAAACATCGATCTATTTGTCTGACGCGATTGACGAACTGGCGCGTGTGTTTATAAAAGAATTTGCGTTGACAGAAGGACATATTCTACTGCCCAGTATTGATTACTGGGAATATCATGCATACCCTATTATTATGAATACCTTGGCTGGTGCAATTCTCTTGATAATTGGCTTTGGTTCATTGGCGCTTGGAGGCCAGTGGTTCTTCAACCGCTTCTTCAAACAAGAAATATTGGAGCATCACCACAGCGCCGGAGAGGCGATGATGGGTGTGGTGGGAACCTTGTTTTCCGTCCTGCTCGGT
>CAZKJA010000043.1:0-7702 GCA_964552925.1 uncultured Treponemataceae bacterium | reverse complement strand
CAAGCATTTACTGGGTTTCGCAGGGGTTCTCGGAGATCGATCGTCAACGACTCCGGGATTTATGCCGTTTGTATGTAACTGATGTCGTCATAAACGAATGGCCAAAAATGGAGCGGGGCGAGAAAATCGACCATGGCAGCTCCGCCTACCAGGAACTCTGGCGGGCTATTGTCATGGTAGTTGCTGAAGACAGCCGCCAGGGAAACCTCCAGGCGGGCTTGATCGCATCGATGCAAAGTCTTGGCGAGAACCGCCGGGCCAGGATCCTGCTCGCACAGAAGGGATTGCCTACCGTCCTCTGGGGCGTGGTGATCCTGGGAGCCCTCATTACCCTTGCCCTCAGTTTTGTTTTTGCCTCAAAGTACCCGAAAGTCCAAAGCTTCATGACGGTTCTGGTCGCCACGGCTCTTGCCTTGAACATCTGGCTGTTGGCAGCCTATAGCAGCCCCTTCAGCGGAGAGCTGAAACTCCTGCCGACGATGTTCGAGCTACTCCAGGAATCGGTTTTCTCGGTATCCAGCAATGCTTCTTTGCTGTACCACGCCAGATTTTTTCTGGAGCACTCGATAGTCATTGCCTGACCGGGAAATGCCCATATCGTTTGCTTCTCAAGTAATTCGATCTCCTGCAGGCAGGTTTCGATTCGTGCTTATATCCATTTTTTCTTACGAACGAAAACGAGGAAGGACGAGATGAAAAAAACGACAAAGATCCAGAAGACGAGGTATGAGTACTGCCAGTCCAGTTCCGGCTCCACCCTGAAGTTCATGCCATAGACCCCGGCGATGAAGCTGAGCGGAAGGAAGATCATGCTGATGATGGTAAGCCGGTTGACGATCTTGTTTGTCCGATGGCTGACCATTCCCATGTAGAAGTTAAGGGATTCGTTCAATACACTGCGGACGCCAGCGATATCACCTCCGAGACGCTCCATCCGGTCGGAAAGGATGTCCAAGGCGGGTTGGGTTGATTCGGGGACAAAGGCGGACCTGCGCGTAGCAAGATCGTTGAACAGGTCCCTCGCGGAAAGAACAGTACGGCGGAAAGCGAGGATGTCAGAGGTCAATACGGATACCTCCGCGAAGATATCATCGGTGACCTTGCCAAACAAGCGTGCCTGGATTTGCTCGGCTTGCTCAGCATAATGAAGGAATATATGGCGATAGGATTCCAGGTACTGGGAACCGAATTCGTAGAGGAGGAATCCCGACGACTTCGCGAATTTCCGGAAGTCCTCCTTGTAAAGCTTCTGCACCTTGCTTATAAGTACCGAGGTAGGTTCCACTAGAACTGCAAGGAAGTACCCGCCCAGCAGGAAGCTCTGGACTTCGAATTGTGGGGACATACCGTCGATACGGATTTCGGTGAGGGTGAAGTAGATGGCGTCGTCATGCAGTTCATAGGATGCTTCCAATCGCGGCCCACGCAGCATGGCAGCAGGGACAGGATCGGCGCCGATCCGTCCCAGCAAATCGATTAGTATGGACTCTTCCCCCGTGGTTCGAAGGCGGGATTATTTTCTCGGGTAGTCCATCGAGGTCGGTATCTGCTTGTAGACGGCGAGGTCGATCCCCCGCATCGGGTGGAGTATGAAGTCAAGGTTGAGGAAACCGAGGTTTTTTGTATCCGACCGGATCATGCTCGCCTGATCCCTCGACAGCGAATCGTACAGTCGTGCCGATTCGGTCAGTTCAAGCATCGCCTCGGATCGGCGGCGGACGTCGCCTATCCTCTCGGCGACGCGGTAAAGTGAAACCCCCAGGTTGTTACGGGTCATCATCAGCAACTCGACAATCTCGCCGTGCGACGGTCTGACCTGGGGACTCGGCAAAGGCAGTGCGTCGAGGTCGAACTGTAATTTTTCCGCGAGCATGCTGTAGTAGCCCTGCGCCGCGAAATAATCTTCACGGGTGTACAAGGCGTTGGCGGTAGCCCAAATCAGGTAGGGTGTAGCGTCGGTGTCGAGACCGGCTCGATAGAAGAATTTGAGAGCCTCCGAGCCTTCCTTGCTTGACGATAGGTAGTGGATATACCCGCGCCGGTAATCGGTGGCGGGAGTGACGTATTCGTTTGACTCGGCGTTCGCATATTTCAGCAATGCGCCGCTGAAGTCTTGCCGTTCGAAGAAGTAGATGTCCGCGAGCAAGGCGTACATCTTTCCGTACTGCGCGGATTTATGAAGTTGCTTGCTGCGTAGCGCCTTTTCATAGCGTTCTACGGCGTTGTTGAGGGCGTCTTCCGCGTCGAGGGGCCTTCCGGCGTCCTTTAGCAATTCCCCGTAGCGGACCAACGAGGCGATATACCGTTTCAGCCGCTTGATCGAAAGCCCTTCCTTCAGGTCCGTTTCCGTATAGAAACGGTCGGCATACGAGAGCGCTTTCAATTCCTCTTTCGGGAAGCCGGACGTCCGGTTCCAACGGGCCATCCCCACGTGGACTTCGGGTGAGGATCCATCAATATCGGTGGCTCTGAGCAGGATGGCATTCACGTCGTCGGTCTTTTTCCGGTCCATGAGGTACTCGGCAAGCTCGGCAAGGGTGGTAGCTGACCAGGTGCTCTTGGCATTGCCCATGAAATATGATGCGAGGGGGAGGATTTCCTTGAGCTTGTCTTCATTCTTGAGGCGTTCGCTGCGGATGAAGTAGACGAGCATAAGTTCGAGGTATTCGTCCGATCTTCCGTGTCGTTCCATTAGCGTCGCCAGTTGAATACGCGCGTTCTCGTACAAGGACGCGACGAATTTCCGGTCGACGCCTTCGTATCGTTGCTCCTCGGATTCGGCCCAGTCCAGGTAATTCGATGCCGAAAGCCGGAGGGCGTCCTTGTTGAAGTAATCCCTTTCCAGTATGAACCTTCGAAGCACGGATTCGACTTTTTCGTACGATCTGTTCCGCGATTCCATGCCGGCATATTCCAGCGCCGCCTTGGTATCCTTCGGCCACCTTTTTAGCAAGCGCTCGTACATTTCCTCTGCCCTGGCGATCTGCTTTCGTTCGGCAAAGGCCTCGGCATAGCGGAAATGCCAGCTCTTCATCGGCCATTTCTGGTCCGCGCGGTCGAAAAATTCGATTGCTTCGGAATATTTATCCAGGGGTATCTGGCGGTAGCCCTGCGTGTACAAGGAATTCGCTTTGAGCGGTTTGTAAGCGAAATTGTAACCAAGGTAAAACAAGGCCCCTGCGCCCGCGGCCACCAATGCCAACACCTGGAGAATCGGCAGGATGGAGTGGAAGAAAATATACCGGAGGCTCCCCTTTTCCGCCTCGAATGCGGCTCCTGTCCTCTTCTCGAATCCTGCCGGAATCTCGATATATTTTTTTATTACCTGCCCCGCAAGTTTTGCGGCATCCTTGGCCTTGGCGCCTTCGACAAGCATCCACACCAGGTCCGATTGTTGCACATCGGTACCCCTGGAATTTGCGATGATATCCTCTATCGCCAGTCTCAGGTTGAGCGGGTACGACAGCAGAGTGTCCTGGAGTACGTCGACTTGCTGATCGGTGAGTTCGACGGCCCGCGCCTGCTTGGCGGTGTGGGGCTTGGCAGGCATTCGCGAGAAAATCTCGTCGCCGGGCTTGTGTGGAGCTCCCGCGGGCGGTTTTGCCCCGCTCGCAGGTTTGGTCTCGTTTCCCATCTCGAAACCCGGTATGGAGAAGTCATTCTCCCACCCGGTATCGAGCGAGAAATTTTCGGCGGCTGGCGATTCCGAATCAAGGCTGGCTATTTGTCCATCCAGATCGTCCGACTCGACGCTTTTCGAGAAGTCGTCGGCGCCTATCTCCGGTATCGACGCGTCGAACGATGGCAGTTCGCTCGTGGAATCCCCAAGGCTGAACTGGTCGAATGTATCCCCTTCAGGCAACTCTGAGCCAATGTTGAAGGCTTCCGCTTCCCTGGCAGCCGGTTCCCCGGCCTCAGGCGTCTGCGCCTCGCTGGAAATATCTTCAGGGATGGCGAAATCCTCAATCTCGGGAATTGCCTCGTCCGGCATCCCCTGCCCAGGCTCCTCATCCAGAGTCTGAGGCTCCGGTATTGCTTCGGAAGATGGTTCCCCCGCATCGAGCTCCTCCAAAGAGGATGCTTCGGGAACCAAGTCGTCAAGGCCGAAAGATTCCGCCTCATCTCCGACGGCCTCTTCTGGTTCCGGTGCGCTCAGCTCTTCCAAGCCCGCGAGCAGCGAGTCCGGAACGGAAAAATCATCCAGCTCGGGAGCCGACTCCGGTTCCGGAATGGCTTCCATTTCGGTGGGAGCTTGAAGTTCTTCCGTCATGGCCGGGGCATCGGGGATCGTATCGAGATTGAAGGCATCGAGCGATTCATCCTCGAAACCGGCGGGTAGCTCGAAATCATCGGTTGCCGATTCGGTTTGATCAACCTGGTGTTCTTCCGGCGTGTCATCCGATGGAAGCGTATCGAGGAAGGACTGGAAGTCAGGCATATCCTCCGCGGTCCCGGACAGGGCGCCAGCATCCTCGTCAACGTTCTTTTCGAGCTGCAAAGCCGGCTCTTCGCTCGTTGATTTCGGCGGGGTGGCCAGATCCTGCCATGTTTCCCCCCAGCGTGCGAGCGCCTCGGTTTCCTTGCCGATACTCCTGAGGGAGGCCTTGAATTGCTCGATATCCTCTAGTCGCGGCATGGTTGACGCTTATAATAACGGAATAAAAACCAATATGTATAGGATTAAATGAAACTGGTCGTTTTTCAAGCCTGGGTCCGGCGTGGAGGCGGGGTCAAGAGTCTGTCCCCGTACGCCGATACTTGCAATGTATGCAATTGATGGAGCCTCGATGAGAATAAGTATCAGGATGGGTGTCGCCGTCGCCATTCTCTGCGCGGCACTTCGGGGTGTATACGCCTTCGATGTCGTATCCCTGCCATTGCACCTCTATCTTTCCGGTATCGATCAGGTCAAGGCGCCCACGATCGTGGAACACCATCTCGTCCTGAGCGCCGCCGGTCCCTATCGCTATGTCGGGGCGGCTTTCTCGAACGAGGATTGGCGCCAGATCCACCCTTTCGAAATCAATACCAACGGTATTTTCGTGCTTGCCCTTCCGATTCCTTACGGCGACGAAATTGTGGTGCGGTACAGGCTGGTCCTCGATGGAATGTGGTCTTCGGATCCTTCCAACCCAGACCGGGAGAGGGACCGCGCCACGGGGAGCATAATGTCGATTGTCCATTTTCCCGGGCGCCCGCGGACGATGCTGGGGGTCTGGGAACCCGCCGGGGAAGACGGCGCCTCATTTTACTTCAAGGGTGAGCCCGGCAGGATCGTGACCGTTGCCGGTTCGTTCAATGGCTGGGATCCGTTCATCCATGAGCTCGAGGAGACATCGCCGGGAAATTACCAGCTCCATCTGAAGCTGGATCCCGGGGAATACCAATATGTATTCATCTACCGCGGTTCGAGGGTTGCGGATCCGCTCAACCAGCGCCTGGTGTACGGCAGGGACGGCCAACCGGTATCCGTCCTGAGGATCAACCGGCCTCTCTGACCGCCCGAAGTATCTCCTCGACATCGAAGCCCCCGCCCGGCAATGGCTCCATCGCCGTGGAGCTCGGCCACCGCTCCTTCAACGCGATGGCGATCTCGGGTCTCGAGGTGACGACGCAGGCGGGCGCTTGTTCCCCCGGGCCGGCCGCGATGGCATCGAGCGACGAAAGCGTCCTCATGAAGCCAAGCCCATGCTCGAGTTCCAGCGGCCCTATCTCGTCGATTATGGCGACCGGGCGCCGGCCGGGCTGGTCGAACGGGAAGACTTCCTGCATCACCTGTCGCAGCCAAGCGGCAATCGAGGCGTCGACCAAGCCTAGGGTGGCCCCGTAGAAGTCCCACATGCCAAAGGAGAATCCGGATGGATTGCCGATGTCGAACAGGGGGACGCGGCGCTTCGAGGGGTCGGGATCCGGTCTGCCCCGCGCGCTTGCCTGATCGAAACCGGTGCGCAGGCGGGCCAAAGGCATGCCGGTCTGGCCGGCGCCCGGCAACACCGCGTCGATGCCGATCTTGATGCCATTCTCGAATACCGCCGCGCAACGGACGCCTCCGACAACGGTACCCGCGCGCGACAGTCGCTCGTACGCCGCGGCGCAGGAAGTGGATTTTCCGGAACCGCTTGGTCCCGACAGTATAAGTATCATGGCCCGGTCAGTCCTCGGTGGTCGCGAACGAGATGTCGACCCGCGAGACGGGGACGCCGCCCTGGGCAAGGAACGCGCGGACGAGGGCCTCGAGGGAAGCGACTGCCTTCCCGCGCAATTCCTGGTCGTCGATCATTGCGGCGGCCGCTTCCACGAAACGCGCGGTCAAGCCGGCAAGGACCCTTGACTCCAGCCGTTTTTCGTCGAGGAATATCGATCGGTCTATCGTGCTTATCTCAATCGTGTCGGTATGGATGGCCGGCGTGAGCATCGATATGGGAGGGGCCGCGACCGAGAGAACGCCGCCTTCCATCGGATTGTAGCGAAGCGACCATGATTCCGTGGCGTAGAGGTCGATAACGAACGCAATATCCGCCCAGGCGGTCGCCTGGATCGTTGCATCCGAGCGGATTCCCAGGAATCTGCCGACGGAAGTATCCCCGAAAAGGAAGCCCGGCGTAGTCTGGGTGATGACGACCTTGTCGCGCGCCTCGACGAGCACTATCTTGCCGGCGATCGCCATGCCTTCGACGTAGGAGCGCAGCGTTGTCTCCACAGCCACGGGCTCCGGCAGGCGGAAAAGCCATGCTCCCAGGCCCGCGCCGACCACCAGCAGCAGGATCGCGGCTATCAATCCGTTCGCGAACCATGCCCTGCGAGAGGGGCTTCCAGGACCTATATGCTTGTTTTTAGCTTCCATACGACTTACTATCCCTTGTTTCCACCCCGCATGCAAGCCGGGATCAAAACCTTATCGCCTTGAAACGCGGTTTCGAAAGGGTGCCCATCAGTTCGTAGATCTTCACCTCCAGGCAGCTCATGGAAACGGGGGCCTCGACGACCGCGAAACTTGGCCCCCACGGACCGCGCGGCCTGGCGAGACTGCCCGGATTCAGGATGATGATGGAGTCGTGCTCCTCGTGGACGGGGATGTGGGTATGACCGAAGAAGAACGCGCGCGCCCCGGCCTCCCTTGCTGCATCGGACAGGCAGAATAGGCCGTTGCCGAGGGGGAAGCGATGGCCGTGGGCCGCTAGCACCAGGCGTCCGTCCGCGTCGAAGAGCGTCTGCAGCGGGACCCTGGAGTCGGAGTCCATGTTGCCGCGGATTCCGAACACGGGCGGCATCGGTACGCCTGTCCGTGAAGCCGACCGTACGTCTCCGGAGCCATCCCCGAGGTGGATGAGCGCCTGAACCGATCGGCCCAGAAGCCGCAGGACCGCCGCGAGGTTCCTGTAATCGCCGTGGGTATCGGAAACCACGAGCATCCTCACAGCTTGTACGCCCCCGTGAGGAATTCGTTGTTTGCCTTGAGCCTGGAGACAAGCAGTTCGATAAACCTGATCGACGCGCTGGGGTCGTGTTCGAGGAAGCGCTTGAACAAATCCGGCGGCAACATGAATACCGTGCAGTCCGTGATGGCTACCGCCCATGCCGAGCGCGGTTCATCGAGCAGACCGGCCATCTCCCCGAAGAATTCCCCTTCTTCCACCTTGGAGATCGGGGATCCTGAGCCCGTATCGGGAGGCGCAAGGAAAATGCCGACCGAGCCTTGATA